>CAIODE010000237.1 GCA_903856875.1 uncultured Burkholderiales bacterium | reverse complement strand
ACATCAAATCGATCTGCCCGCCCATGAGGTCGGTCATGGCTGGCGCTGTGCCTTTGTAAGGCACAGTGGCCATGTCGACTTGAATGGCAATTTGATAAAGCAAGCCACACAGGTGCGACGCAGAACCGACACCGGCATTGCCCAAGTTGACTTTGTCTTTGTTGGCCATGACCCATGCAGTGAGTTCTTTGAAATTGTTGGCAGGCAAAGAAGGCTTGCTGATGAGCGTCATGGGCACATCATTGATCATGCCCACATATTCAAAATCGCTGTCTACTTTAAAAGGCATGTTGCGAACCAAGGTGGGCATGGTGGCCATGCCAATGTGATGCAACAAAAGTGTGTGGCCATCGGGTGCGGCCTTGGCCACTTTGTTGGCACCAATGGAGCCACCCGCACCGGCTGCGTTGTCGACCAACACAATGGCGCCGCCCAAAGGCGCGCGCATGGCTTCTGCCAAATCACGCGCTACACGGTCTGTGGGGCCGCCGGCTGCGAAGGGCACAACGAAAGTGATAGGCTTGGTGCCAGGGAAATTTTGGGCCTGCGCAAGCAATGTCAGGGCTGCGGCGGCAATGACCAACAAACGTTTCATCTTCAACTCCAGTAAATATTCTTTGAGTGTAATTCGGCAGACACGCCTTTTGCCCCTCGAAAACACAGATTCCTCGAAAAAAAAGGGTTTCATACCAAGAATGATGAAGCCCCATTGAGCCAAATCAAGCGAATTGAAATTGGCTTTCAGTGACCGAATTTTTAAGCTGGCAGCTTATTGGTAACTGCGCGCATCTTCAATGACTTTGCCATCATTGGCCAAGGTGCCGGGCGCCACCAAATGAACATCGCTTCGCAGCTTGGTGATGTCCCGAATGGCCTCGGCAATTTGCGCCTTCAGCTCAGCTTCTGCGCTGCTGGCCGCTGTGGTTTCTACATGCAAAGCCATGCTGTCATTGGCCATCTCGCCCTGAACAACAAGGCGTGCGCGCAATGCAGATGGAAAGCGCTTGACCACCTCCGCCACTTGACCAGGATGCACGAACATGCCGCGCACTTTGGTGGTTTGATCTGCACGACCCATCCAGCCTTTGATGCGTTGATTGGTTCGGCCTGTTGGGCAAGTTCCCGTCAGAATGGCAGACAGGTCACCGGTGCCAAACCGGATCAAGGGATAGTCGGGATTCAAACTGGTGATGACCAACTCACCCACTTCGCCTTCGGGCACAGGATCGCCCGTACCAGGCCTCACAATTTCAACGATCACGCCTTCGTCAAGCACCAGCCCTTGGCGTGCGCTGGTTTCATAGGCAATGAGGCCCACATCTGCTGTGGCATAGCACTGATAAGCATTGACGCCGCGTTCAGTCATCCAGTTACGCAAGCTGGGTGGAAAGGCTTCACCTGAGACCAAGGCTTTTTTCACAGAAGGCAAGTTCACACCCATCTCCGCCGCTTTTTCCAAAATGATTTTCAAAAAACTGGGGGTGCCGATGTAACCCGCAGGCGCCAACTCGGCCATGGCTTGAACTTGTTGTACGGTTTGGCCAATGCCGCCGGGAAACACCGTGCAACCCAAGGCATGGGCACCTGTTTCCATCATGGAGCCCGCAGGTGTGAAGTGATAGCTGAAACAGTTGTGGATGAGTTCACCCGACTTGAAGCCCGCCGCCGCAATGGCACGCGCCATGCGCCAGTAATCTGCGCGCGAACCTTCAGGCTCATAAAGAGAACCTGGACTTGAAAACACCCTAGGCATTTGTGGGCCATATTTCACCGCACTGAAGCCACCAAACACACTGCCGCCCGCCGCACGAGAGGCTTTTTGTTTTTCGAGCAACTCGTATTTGCGAATCACAGGCAACTTGGCCAGTGCGGCGCGCGATGTGATGTCAGCCGCACGGATGTGTTTTAAAATTTCTGCGAAAGCAGGGGCATTTTTTTGAGCGTGTGCAATTTGCGCAGGCATTTCCGAAGGGCAAGCCCGCTTCATTGACGTTTGATTACGAGGGCAAGTTGACGGGGGCGGAAGAATCTCCGGTGTGGGGCATTAAGTTTGCCGCGATTCATGCGGATCATGCGTACCTGATGTATCCGGCGCGTTGGTTTCCGGTGAACGACTATACGGTGGACCGCTTCGCGATGGACCTGAAGGTCACGGTTCCGGCGGGATTCAATGTT
>CAIODE010000236.1 GCA_903856875.1 uncultured Burkholderiales bacterium | reverse complement strand
GGTCAGAGCAACATTAATTTCCAATCAAAGGGGATAAAGGCTAAGGGGGCTGACGATTTCTGGTACTCCAGCATGAGGAAGCCCCCTTAGCCTTTATCCCCTTTGATTGACCAAATTAATGTTGCTCTGACCCCATTTGTTTTACCCTCAATTAAAGTTTCATGAGTTCACGCACATCTGTTTCGTAGTCTTTTAATTTGCGCTGCGCTTTCAGGCGTTGGGCAGGGGACATGATGTTGTGAAGTTGCGCTAAATTTTGGCAAGCTTGCTGTTCTAGCAAAAGTTGTTTAGAAAGGTCGCTTGTATCTCTGGGGCGCACAGATTGCAACATCAGTGTCTCCAAGGCTTTTTCCACTTGCAGTAAAGGCATGACAGGTTTGGTGATCTCTGAAGACATGGCCTGCAGCGCAGCCAACTGTTCTTGTTGGCGCTTGACTCGCTGCTGATAACCCCACTCTGGAGTCCATGCCGACTGCAAAAATTGTTGTTTGAGCAATTGCCTTTGCTCCGTGTTCAAGTCGCCATAAAACGAGTTGAAGCGCTCAGCGGCTATGTCGACTCGCTTTTTAATGCGCGTATCTGGGTTGCCTTGAAGCCAATTTTTTTTCCAATCCTCATTGCGTGAAGCCCACTCTTTTTCCAAATGCTTGAGCTGCTTAACGCTCAATTGAGACACCACGGGCGCAGCCAAGCGACTGCTTTCCTGAATAATGGATTCAATGCGAACTTGCGCACCCTCCCAAACCTTGCAGGCCTGCTCGGGCGTGATGTTTTGCGGTGCCAAAGTTTGAGCTTGTACCAGCAGTTCGGCAATGGCTGGCAACTCTTCTTTTCGGTGCCAAGTCTGAAGCTTTTGAAGCGCTACTTTGGCTTGTGGGCCTTGGGAATCTGTGAAATCAATGTAACTGTCTAACCACCAAGATGCAATTTCAGGCAGCTTGTTGTAGCCTAAGCGGATGGCGCTGCAGCCCGTCAAAATGACGCTCATTGACACAGCCACCAAAGAAGCCGTGATAATTCGGGACCAAAAGGAAAATTTCGCCATGTCGGATCAATCAGTTAATCAAGCCCCATTTTCGCTCGAACGGCCGCTGGACGTGGTTGTCATGGCGGCGGGTAAGGGTACTCGAATGAAAAGTCGATTGCCCAAGGTTTTGCAGTGTTTGGCAGGCAAACCCTTGTTGGGGCATGTGCTTGACACGGCCGCTCACTTGAATGCCCGCTCTGCCGTCGTCATTACGGGCCATGGCGCAGACGAGGTGGAAGCTGCCGTTTCTTTGGTATCAGGCAAGTTGGCCGTCAAATTTGTCAGACAAGAACCCCAGCTGGGCACAGGCCATGCGGTGCAGCAAGCGGTGCCTGCGCTGGCCGATGATGGCTTGGTGGTGGTGCTGTCGGGTGATGTGCCCCTCACGCTTGCCGACACGCTCAATGCCTTGATGGCGTGTGTGCGTCAAGCAGGTTCAACAGCAGATTGCTTGGCCTTGCTCACTCTCGACATGCTCAATCCTTCAGGCTACGGCCGCATTGTGCG
>CAIODE010000235.1 GCA_903856875.1 uncultured Burkholderiales bacterium | reverse complement strand
CCAGTTTAAGCGAGGCACAATCAATACCCAACACAAAGCGCATGATCGCTGTGCATTTTCAGGGTTTCTCATGACAATTTTTCACATTCCGACAGATGAGGTAGAGCTGACTGCAGTTCGATCACAAGGCCCAGGCGGGCAGAATGTGAACAAAGTCTCGAGCGCTATTCAGTTGCGCTTTGATGTGGGGGCTTCAAGTTTGCCCCCTGAGTTGAAGGAGAGGGTGCTGGCGCTTCGGGATCACCGGCTGACCAAAGGCGGCGTCGTGGTCATTAAGTCGCAAGAGCACAGAAGCCAAGACATGAACCGAATGGCAGCCTTGCTGCGACTGCATGACCTGCTGGAATTGGCTGCCTTGGTGCAAAAGCCGCGCAAGGCCACTCGGCCAACTCGAAGTTCTCAGTTGAAGCGGGTGGAGGGCAAAGTGAAGCGAGGTCAGATCAAAGCCATGCGGGGCAATGCCAGTTTGTCAGACTAAACCGCAGTCATGTGCTGGTCAACCCATTTCAAAGCCTGTTTCAAAACGACTTCACCATCGGCCTCAAGCACGGCTCGCTGCGGCAGGCTTCTGAGCCAAGTCATTTGCCGTTTGGCCAATTGGCGAGTTGCAAAGACACCGCGATCTCGCAATTCATGCATGGGTAGCGTGCCGTCCAGCGCCTCCCAAGCTTGTCTGTAGCCAACGCACCTCATGGCGGGCAGGTCTGGCGTCAAATCTCCTCTGGCACGCAATGCTTTCACTTCGTCTAAAAATCCATGCAATAGCATGTCATCGAAGCGCTGCTCAATGCGTTGGTGAAGCCAAGATCGGTCTTTGGGTTCTAGGCTCAAGAGGGGCACATTGACCCATTGCAATGCATTTGAATTGCATGGCTCCGTAGAGACTAAATTGATTTGATGGAAACTCGACAAAGGTTTTCCTGAAATTCTAAAAACTTCTAGGGCTCTTGAAATGCGTTGACTGTCGGCGGGTGCTAGGCGAGCGGCAGTGAGGGGGTCAACTTGGCTGAGCAAGGCATGCATGGCAGGCCAACCTGATTTCTCGGCTTCAGTTTGAATGACTGCACGAATCAGTGCATCTGCGCCTGGCATGTCGTTCAAGCCTTCCATCAAAGCTTTGAAATAAAGCATGGTGCCGCCCACCAAAATCGGTATTTTGCCGCGTCTGCGTATATCTAAAATACAGGCTAACGCGTCGTGGGCAAATTCGGCTGCGCTGTAGGCATTCAAAGGATCGCGAATGTCAATCAGGTGATGAGGCACCGATGCCAATTCTTGGGCAGAGGGTTTGGCGGTGCCAATGTCCATGCCTTTGAAAACCAAGGCGGAGTCAACACTGATGATTTCAGCGCCACCCTTTTCTTGAAGATGCGCGGCAATTGCCAAAGCCAAGCCAGTCTTTCCACTGGCGGTCGGTCCGGCTATGGCGAGCGCTTGAGGCTTCATGCTGTTTCGCGTTTTGAGATGAGGGGGATTTTGCGCACACCCAACCAAGCAACCAGAGCCAAGCAAGTGGACCAGATTAGTAAACCTTGTGCCAATGTCAGAAGTGGATTGCTCATGTGCGTTCCAATCCAAGTGCCCATGCCAAACGCCACCACCATCATGCAAAAGCCATTCAAGGCAGAAGCCGTGCCAGCCATTTCTGGAAAGGGCGCAATGCAGCCACTTTGGCCACAAGGTTGATGCACGCCGTGCGCCATCAAAAAGACATTGATGGGCAACATGACGGCCCAAGGCCCAAACCATGCTTGCCCAGGCCCTTCATACGCGATAAAAAGCATGAGCACACCCGAGAACAGACTTGCAAAACTTGCATACACAACGCAGGTTTGGATGCTGATGCGCAACAATAACCAGCGGCAAATGAAGGTGCCTACGATGTACGAGAGCGACATGGTGACCATGAGCAAACCGTAAACAGTTTGACTCAAACCCATGCTCTGCGTGAAGACAAAAGAGGAGGTTGCAAGGAAGGTAAGCAGCCCCGCAAAAGAAGCCGTGGACAGCGCGCTGTAAGCTTGAAAGGTGGGGTTGCGAACGATGTTTTTGGTTGCAGCCCATAAACTTTTGGCTTGAAGCGCCTGCGGGTTGAGTTGCTGCAAACTTTCATCAAAGTAAAGGTAGATAAGCAAGGCCGTGACAAGTGCAAACAGCACCAGGCTGCTGAGGGCCCAACGCCAGCCCATCCATTCAGTTAAGAAGCCACCCACAGGAACGCATGTGCATGCAATGAGCCCTAGGCCAGAAAGCGCTTGCGACATGACTCTGGCACCTTCTGTAGGCTCATACAAATCACGCACAATGGCACGGGCCGCCATGACGCATGCGCCCATGGCCACACCCTGAAGGGTTCGTGCACCGATCAGGGCCTCCATGTTGGGCGCCAGTGCACAGATGATTGCAGAGACTGCATAGACACATATGCCGCCCAAGAGGACGGGTCGTCGTCCCCATTTGTCTGAAAGAGGGCCCCAAAACAATTGAGAAGTACCGAAAGCCAGCAGCAGCGCCGTTAAGGTGAGTTGCGCTTGAACCATGCTGGCGCCAAAGCCTTGCGTCAGTGCAGGCAGGGCAGGTAGATACAGGTCTGTGGTGACAGGTTGCAAGCCAAGCAACAAGGCTAACAACAAGACGATCATGGCGGTATTGCGCTTGAGTCGACCTTCCTGCACCGGCAGGGGTTGGTCTAGGCTTGTCATCAACGGCCTCTTAAAAACAAGGCATCTAATTCGCGCATGCCCACCTGGCGCCAAGTGGGCCGACCATGGTTGCATTGGTCTGAGCGTTCTGTGGCTTCCATTTGTCTAAGCAGTGCGTTCATTTCATCCAAACTGAGTTTGCGGTTGGCGCGAACTGCACCGTGACAGGCCATGGTGGCCAAGATTTCATTTTGTGCTCGCTGAACCACTGTGGCAGCGTCGTGTTGGGCCAGTTCAGCCAAGACACTGCGAGCCAGTTCAACACAATCGCCTTGTGCCAAAGATGTGGGCACAGCGCGCACGGCCAATGTTTTGGCAGACAAAGTCGATACCTCTAGCCCCAATTGCATCAGCACATCAGCGCAACTTTCAGCCGTGGCAATTTCTTGGGGCGTGGCAGAGAAAGAAGCTGGAATTAACAAGGGCTGGCTGGTAATTTGTGTGGTGTCGAGTTGTTGTTTGAGACGCTCATACACAATGCGTTCATGGGCTGCATGCATGTCAACCACCACCAAACCTTGGGTGTTTTCTGCCAAGATGTAAACACCTTGAAGTTGTGCAATGGCTCGGCCCAAAGGCCATTCATGTTCACCTTGGCTTGCAACTGCTGTGGCAGTTTGCAATTGAATTTTTGAGCTATAAAAGCCTGCAGGACTTTCTTCTTCTACTTGAGGCGGTGTGCTCCACAAGGCTTTTAAATCTGCCATCGCCCTGGCGGGGTCTTCATGCAAGCGATCGGCGCCAAATGCCATACCGCGTTGTGCCCACGTGTTGTTTGTGGGTGCCAGTGTGGAAGCTTGAGTTGGCGCCGACGTTGTCGTTAGAAGCTGCGCTCGGGGCACTGCCAATGCGCTTTCAATGGCGTGTCGCATCGCTTGATGCACTTCGCGACTGTCTCTGAAACGAACTTCAATTTTGGTGGGATGGACATTGACATCCACTCGGGCAGGATTCATTTGCAAATACAGCACATAGACAGGCTGCCGATGGCCGTGGAGAACATCTTCATAGGCACTGCGGGCGCCATGCGTGATGACTTTGTCGCGCACAAAGCGGCCATTGACATAAGCGAATTGTTGGTCAGCACGCGCACGCGCTGCATCGGGTGTGCCAGCCCTGCCTCTCACATGCACAGGGCCAGAACGAAAATCGATATTCACTGAAGAAGCGACAAACTCTTCGCCTAAAACATCGGCCAAACGCTGATTCCAACCAGCTTCGCCTGCGTGGCTGCGCCATTGCGCCACAATTTTGCCTTCATGCCAAATGGCGAAGCTCACCTCAGGTCGAACCAAAGCGTGCCGCCTCACTGCTTCAATGCAATGGGCAAGCTCTGTACTTTCAGACTTTAAAAAATGTCGACGGGCTGGTGTGGAAAAAAATAATTCTTTGACCTCGACGGTGGTGCCGGTGGCCCTAGCGGCGGGTTTCACTTCCCCGGTTTGGCCATCCAACAAGAAGGCACTGGACGCGCCCTCGATTCGCGACAAGAGGCTCATCTCTGACACGGAGTTAATGGCCGCCAGTGCTTCACCCCTGAAGCCCATCGTGGCCACAGACTCCAAGTCTTGAAGGCTCACAATTTTGCTTGTGGCGTGGCGCTTTAAAGCGACGGCTAACTCTTCTGATGGAATGCCGCAGCCATCGTCTTCGACAGAAATGAGCCGGATGCCGCCCCCTAAAAGTCTGAGCGTGATCTGGCGAGCACCTGCATCGATGGCGTTGTCAACCAGTTCTCTGACCACAGAAGCTGGGCGCTCGACCACCTCGCCAGCCGCGATTTGGCTGATCAGCACATCGGGCAATTCACGAATGGTTTGACGCGGTAAAGGTTCAGACATGTTCAAATTGTAGGCGGTTGGAGGCGGGCAGCGCCTACAGAGGATCGGCAAGTCATTCAGAGGGGTTGGACAGGCCGCCAAGCAAGGGATAATCGAAGGATGGACACCTTGATGCAATTGTTGGATTTTATTCTGCACGTTGACCGCTATTTGGCAAGCTTTGTGGCCCAATACGGAGCTTGGGTCTACGCCCTTTTATTTTTGATCATTTTTGTAGAAACCGGTCTGGTCGTCATGCCCTTTTTGCCAGGCGATTCCCTGCTTTTTGTGGTGGGAACCCTCTGTGGCACAGGACATTTAAGCCTTCCCTTGGTCATGGCTTTGTTGGTTGCAGCGGCAATCTCAGGGGATCAGTTGAATTACCGCATTGGCAGGTACTTTGGCCCCAAGGTTTTTCAGTGGGAAAACTCACGGTTTTTCAATCGTCGGGCTTTTGACAAGGCACACAATTTTTACGAAACCTATGGCGGCGTCACCATTGTGTTGGCGCGCTTCATGCCGTTCATTCGCACATTTGTCCCCTTTGTCGCTGGCGTGGCAGCCATGACGCCTTCACGGTTCGTGATCTTCAATGTGGCCGGCGGATTGATATGGGTTTGTGGGCTCACAAGTGCCGGCTATCTCTTTGGCGAAACCGAGTTTGTGAAGGCGCACCTCAGTCAAATCATTTGGGCCATGATTTTTGTACCCGGTTTGTTCGCGCTTTGGGGCGCTTGGCGCGCGCAGCGATCTTAAAAGGGTACACCTTTAAGTGGCGCGTTTTCTGGCCATCGGTGGGTTGCGTTCAAAGTACTTTTGCAGTCCCTTCACCAGCGCATCGGCCATGGTGTTTTGATAATTGTCATCCGACAATTTAGCCTCTTCATCGGGGTTGCTGATGAAGGCTGTTTCGACCAAGACACTGGGT
>CAIODE010000234.1 GCA_903856875.1 uncultured Burkholderiales bacterium | reverse complement strand
CGGGGTAACTCTTCAGCCAAATCTTGTCCATGTACTGCTCCTAGGAATGGCGATATTGTCGTCAATTTGAAGTGACGATGTCATGGGGCATTACCCCTGACACGTATTTAAAAAGCCCATTTTCGTCCCCGAAGCGACAAACAAAAAAAGCGCCGCAATTGCGGCAAACCAAGGACGGATCAGTGAAGCTGTGTAAGAATAAGGGGAAACCCTATGTCACAACTTTCTGTCTTCACACAATCAGTCTGGCGTCGCTGGATGAAGTGGGTTCCTGTTCGCATTTTGAGCGTCAAGCACCGACCTCGAATCAGTGCGCATCTGAAAAGTTTGGGGCCACAAGACCGTTATTTACGCTTTGGCTACCCTGCTACGAACGAGCAGATTGAAAACTACGTCAACAAATTGAATTTCGCACGAGATGACATTTATGGCGTCTTCAATCGACGCTTGGAAATCGTGGCCATGGCGCATTTGGCTTTCTCGGTCGATCCTGAATGGGCAACATGTGCTGAATTTGGCGTTTCAGTTGACTTGCAAATGCGTGGCAAAGGGCTTGGCGCGCGTTTGTTTGACCGCGCTTTGGTGCATGCGCGAAATCAGGGTGTTGGGCTTTTGTTCATTCATGCCCTGAGTGAAAACACGGCCATGCTCAAAATTGCCAGGAAATCTGGCGCCAAGGTGGTGCGAGATGGCAGCGAAAGTGACGCTTACTTAAGCTTGCCGGTGGCTGACATGGACAGTCAAGTGAATGAATTCATTGAAGAAGGCATGGCCGACGTCGATTTTCAAATCAAAGTGCGAGCCAAACAGTTTTTGCAAGTGCTGCGCACCCTGCAAGAAGTCAGAACGGGTGTTCGCGAATCGCGTCACAAATCAGGCGTTTAATCCGCTATCCTAGAGGTTCTGCAACAACGGCAAATTGCCAATCCAACTGTGTCCGACCCCCACCCCGCGCGTTTGAACGAACGAGACGACAAACGCGAAGTCAAAAGAGAAGACAGGCGCGAAGAGCGGCGTGAAGACAAACGCTCATTCCTGCAAAAACTGGCAGAGTTCATTCACCCAGGACCCGACTCCAAAGACGAGCTCATTGAAACGCTGGCCGAAGCCGAAGACAACGAGATCATCAATGCCCAAAGCCGGTTCATGCTTGAGGGCGTGATTCGCATGGCGGACATGACGGCAGGCGATGCCATGGTGGCTGCACCACGCATGGATTTGCTGTCTATTGATGCGCCCTTTGACGAGTTGCTGCACCAAGTCATTGACACAGCGCACTCGCGTTTTCCGGTGTACGAAGACGATCGTGAAAACATCATTGGCATTTTGATGGCCAAAGATTTGCTCAAGCTGCAACGAGCACCCGAACTCAATATCCGCGCCTTGCTCAGACCCGCCTTGTTTGTGCCCGAGAGCAAAGGCCTGAACGATTTACTGCGCCAGTTTCGCGACAACCGCCAACACTTGGCCATCGTCATTGATGAATTTGGCCGCACGGCGGGCCTCATCACCATTGAAGATGTGCTTGAAGAAATTGTGGGCGAAATTGAAGACGAATTTGACATTGAAGAAGAGGCCGGTGACATCTT
>CAIODE010000233.1 GCA_903856875.1 uncultured Burkholderiales bacterium | reverse complement strand
CATTGGCGTCGGCAACGACGGTGGTATTTCGTGCGGTCATAGGAAATTAGGGCTTAAAGCCACTTCAATTGGTCAAAAGAAGGGCAGATCATAGGGGAATCAAGGGTTTTAAACACGGGAGCTCACAGGCTTTCACCCCAAAAACAGGACAAACCGTTCGGAATGGCTAGAGATTTCCTCACAATCTATGGAGGTCTTCATGGTCTGCCCCCTGATGCGCCGCCATTGACCCATGTCACTCACGGGAAAAGCCACTCCGTTTAGACTCGGAGCATCTATTTTGATGGCACCCAAGCTTGGCCTCTGCGACTTGAGTTTTTTGCCTTACTTATGACTACAAACGCCACACCTGAGAATTTGCAACCGATCCCAGTAGATCAAGACATGCCGCATCGCAAAATCATTCGCGAATGGCTCAAGCCCTTGTCTGATCGCTCCACCCTGCGCGCCTTTGTGCTCTTGCTGGTAGACACCGCCTTGTTCATGGGGCTGGTGGCCGGTACCGTGCTGGTCGAATCTGTGTGGCTCAAGCTATTGTGCGGCTCGGCGGCTGGCTTTGTCATTGGCCGTTTGTTCATCATTGGCCATGACGCTTGTCACCAAAGCCTTACCCCGCACCGCGAACTGAACAAATGGATTGGCCGTTACGCCTTCTTGTACTCGCTCACACCTTTCAGCCTGTGGGACACAGGTCACAACGTGGTGCACCACGGCTACACCAACTTGAAAGGTGTCGACTTTGTTTGGACACCGCTCACGGCAGAAGAGTTCTCAGCGCTAGGTCCCGTTGACCGTTTGTTGCAATACCTCTATCGCAGCGGCTGGGCGCCAGGACTGTATTACCTGATTGAAATTTGGTGGAAGCGCGAGTTCTTCCCAAACAAAACGCACATGCCTACACGCCGCCCCATTTTCTTCAAAGACAGTTTGTTGGTCACGGTGTTTGGCTTGGTTTGGATCGGCGTCCTGGGCTATGCAGCTGGCGCCACTGGTCAATCTGTTTGGCTGACCTTGCTGATGGGCGTGGCCGTGCCCTTCTTGTTCTGGAACACCATGATTGGTTTCGTGGTGTATGTTCACCACACCCATGTGCGTGTGTCTTGGCACAACGACAAATCGGCATGGACCAAAGCCCAACCCTTTGTGTCGACCACCGTGCACCTCACTTTCCCCATGAAGATTGGCAACATGGTGCACCACATCATGGAGCACACCGCACACCACGTAGACATGAGCATTCCGCTGTATCGCTTGAAAAAAGCACAGGCCAAGTTAGAAGAAATGTTGCCAGGCCGCATCATTGTTCAGCCCTTCTCTTGGGGCTGGTATTTCAAAACAGCCAAAGCTTGCAAGCTGTATGACTTCACGCGCGAATGCTGGACCGACTTCCAAGGCCACATGACCAGCCCAGTGCGTGGCAATTTACCTTCTAAGACTTAAGCCAGTTCGCCTTGGCTTGAAGGCCAGGTCAGATACAAAAAACGCTTCTCACGAAGCGTTTTTTCATTGTGCGCGGCGCGACAAAATCTCAAAGGCGGGCAATGTTTTGCCTTCCAAAATTTCTAAGAACGCACCACCACCGGTAGAGATGTAGCCCACTTGTTTTTCAATGCCGTACTTGGCAATGGCCGCCAAGGTGTCGCCACCACCCGCAATGCTGAAGGCTTTAGATTCGGCAATGGCCTGCGCTATGACGCGCGTGCCATTTTCAAACGCAGCAAACTCAAACACACCCACGGGTCCGTTCCAAACAATGGTGCCGGCCGCTTTCAGTTGACTGGCCAGCCTGGCTGCGGTCTCTGGGCCAATGTCCAAAATCAAATCGTCATCGGCTACTTCAGCGGCCTTCTTCACAGTGGCCACCGCATCTGCCGAAAAAGTTTTGGCTGTGACCACATCGGTGGGAATAGGCACTTCGGCGCCGCGAGCTTTCATGATGTCTATGACCGCTTTGGCTTCTGCCAACAAATCAGGTTCAGCCAAGCTTTTGCCAATGTTCAAGCCAGCCGCCAGCATGAAGGTGTTAGCAATGCCGCCGCCTACGATCAGTTGGTCCACTTTGTTGGCCAAGCTTTTCAAAATGGTGAGCTTGGTCGACACTTTGCTGCCAGCCACAATGGCGGCCAAGGGCCGTGCAGGGTGCGCCAGCGCTTTGGTGATGGCGTCAATTTCTGCGGCCAACAAAGGGCCTGCACATGCCACTTTGGCGTACTCGGCGATGCCATAGGTAGTCCCTTCAGCGCGATGTGCAGTGCCGAAGGCATCGTTCACAAAAATATCGCAAAGCGCGGCCATTTTTTGAGCCAGCTCTGGGTTGTTCTTTTTCTCGCCTTTGTTCACGCGGCAGTTTTCAAGTAAAACCACTTGACCCGCAGCCACTTCAACACCCTCAACCCAATTGGCTTTCAACGTCACATCACGGCCTAGCAGTTCTGCAAGTCTTATGGCTACTGGTGCCAACGAGTCTTCAGGCTTGAATTCGCCTTCAGTAGGACGTCCTAAGTGGCTTGTCACCATGACGGCCGCGCCAGCATCAAGGGCCATTTGAATGCAGGGCACAGAAGAGCGAATGCGCGTGTCTTCCGTGATATCGCCCGCATCGTTTTGCGGCACATTCAAATCGGCGCGAATGAAAACACGTTGACCTTTGACTTTGCCTTGTAGGCACAGATCTGAAAACCGAATGACGTTCATGAAAGCTCTCTTGAATGGCGAGGACAATCCAGAAGCTCTTGTCGGCTTTTGGAAACAAGCAGAATTTTAGACCTGCAAACTTGCGGAAACTTACCCGCTGTGCGGTAACTTACCAACCCAAAAGCAAATGCAAGGGCAAGTAGGCCAACATGCCTGCCACGATGGTCAGCAGCACATTGTGGCGCCAGAAATAAACGGCAGCACCCACGGCAGCACCCATCCACCTGGCATCCATCCAGTTGTGCAAAAACTGGCCTTGCTGCATCAGGACTTCAGGCAAGACCACCGCAGCCAAGGCCGCAATGGGTGCATATTGCAAACCGCGCTGCGCCCAGTCGGGCAAGGCCCATTCTTCGCTTGAAAAGAAAAAGAAAGTGCGCGTGAGAATGGTCACGCCCGTCAAAGCCGCGATCACAGCCAAAGTCCAAATGTCGGTGCCCTCAAAAAAACTCATGCGCCTTGTCCTTCACGCATTTTTAGAAAGCGCTCCAAACTCATGCTCAAGACAACGGCCACACCAATGGCCATGATGATGTTGAATTTCAAAGGCAAGTGGTACGCAGCAATGGCGGTGACAGCGGCCACACTTGCCGCAAAAATTCGCATGCGCGTGCTGGCCAATGAGCACAAGATGCCCACCAAACACAAGGTGCCCGCAAAGCCTAAACCCCAAGAAGTAGGAATGATGTTGGCCAAAAAAATACCCGCAAAACTGGCCGCTATCCAACTCACCCACATCATGCAAGTGTTTCCAGCAAGAGACGCTGCTTGTGCCAATTGATCTGCAGGGTCTTCGCTGGCATTTGCAAATCGCCGTGTGAACAGCACGTAACTGATATCGGCCGTGAGATAGCCGTGCACCATCCTTTCTAGGCGTGGCAAATGCATGAGGTATTGACGCAGATGCAAACTGAAAACCATGAAACGCAAGTTCACGCAAAAGCCTGTGGCCACAATCACCCAGGCAGGCGCGCCCGCAGCGATCAAAGGCAAGGCCGCCAGTTGCGAACTGCCCGCATACACGAACAGCGTCATGGCAATTGACTCAAACACACTCAAGCCAGAATTCACCATGGCCACGCCAGTCATTAGGCCCCACGCAGCAACACCTGGTGCTTGCGGTGCCACGTCACGCACAGCCTCCATGAAGGCGGGGTGACGGTAATTTTCAGCTTTGAAAAACATCGCCCAATTGCCCTTTGAAACTGCGCACAAAGTCCGCCGCTGCTTGGCGTTTGCCGCCTGCCTTTTGCAATTGCGTCAGGCATAAAATGCCTTCACCACAAGCCACTCTGAGGCCCTCTTCATGGATACTGAGCAAAGTGCCCGGTGCTTTTTGATGCGCAATGTCAAGCGGCAATGGCGCAGCATGCGCTTGCCAAACCTTGACCACTTCGTCACCACATAGCATTGTCATGCCAGGGAATGGGTCAAACGCTCGCACGCGTTGTGCCAACACTTGCGCCGCTTCAGTCCAATCGATGGCCGCTTCTGATTTTTCAATTTTGTGCGCGTAAGTCACCCCCTCAAGCGGCTGCTTCACAGGCTTGAAGTGGCCTGCTTGCAAGAGTGCATTCACAATCATGCGTGCCCCTACTTCTGCCAATTTGTCGTGCAAGCTGGCTGTGGTGTCTTGCTCGGTGATGGGGCATTTTTCTTCTAGCAACATGTCACCCGTATCCAGTCCAGCGTCCATCTGCATGATGGTCACACCAGTTTCAGCATCACCGGCTTCAATGGCGCGGTGAATGGGCGCTGCACCTCGCCATCTAGGCAGCAATGAGGCATGAATATTCAGACAGCCATAGCGCGGGGCATCCAGCACCCACTGCGGCAAGATCAAGCCATACGCTGCAACCACCATGACGTCGGCTTGTGCATTGGCAATGAAGGCTTTCGCCGCTTGTGCTTCAGCGGGGTACTTACCGTCCAATTTCAGGCTGTGCGGCTGAACCACTGTCAGCCCTTGTGACACAGCAAATTGCTTCACGGCAGAGGCTTGAAGTTTCATGCCTCTACCTGCCGGCCTGTCGGGCTGTGTCAGCACCCCAACGATGTCATGTCCTGCCGCATGCAGTGCGGCCAGTGCGCTGCGGGCAAATTCGGGCGTGCCCGCAAAAATCACGCGCATACAAATTCTTTCAATGAAGGTTTAAGCGTCTTCTTTTTGGGCTTTGAGCATTTTGGTCTTGATGCGATTGCGCTTTAACGGTGACAAGTATTCAACAAAAACCTTGCCCATCAAATGGTCCAACTCATGTTGCACGCAGACTGCCATCAAGCCTTCAGCTTCAAGCTCTCGAACTTGACCGTGTTCATCGGCAGCCTTGACCTTCACAGCCACCGCACGCTCAACCCCATCGTAAATGCCTGGCACAGACAAGCACCCTTCCTCGCCTTTGACGCGCTCTTCACTGTACCAAGTAATTTCTGGGTTGACCAACACCGTGGCCTGATTGCGCTCTTCAGACGTGTCTAGCACCACCAAGCGTTTGTGCACATCAACTTGCGTAGCAGCCAAGCCAACACCTTGTGCTTCGTACATGGTCTCAAGCATGTCCGCCACAAGCGTACGCAACTTGTCGTCAAACGCCGTCACGGGCGTTGCCACCTTGTGCAGGCGGGGGTCAGGGTAACAAAGGATGTTTAAAAGTGCCATGGTGATTTATTCAGCAATACCTCTATTTTCGCCAATTTGAAGAAGCCTTGCCCAAGTGACGAATCGTACCCAAAATCGGCCTCCCCCAATCTGCGGGGAAGTGTTTAGGAAAAAAATGATT
>CAIODE010000232.1 GCA_903856875.1 uncultured Burkholderiales bacterium | reverse complement strand
GCCAAGGATATTTCAGCTAAGTTTCCCACCATCACGGTGTCCAAGAACACCTGAAGGCATGAAGCGTCCCAGACCTTGGGCTACTTTTCAAAGGCTTGAAATCTTCAAGCCTTTTTGTTTTCTAAATCGCGCAAACGAAAACGCTGAATTTTGCCGGTAGCAGTTTTGGGAAGCTCAGTGATGAACTCTACAAAGCGGGGGTATTTGTAGGGTGCCAGTCTTTCTTTCACAAAGGCTTTGACATCTTCTTCTGTCAGGCTTTGTCCTGACTTCAGCACGATGAAGGCTTTGGTTTTGGTCAGGCCATCGGCGTCAATTTTGCCGATGACGGCTGCTTCCAAAATGGCAGGATGTTGAACCAAAGTCGATTCAACTTCGAAGGGCGACACATAGATGCCACTCACTT
This sequence comes from uncultured Burkholderiales bacterium, assembly GCA_903856875.1. GTDB lineage: Bacteria > Pseudomonadota > Gammaproteobacteria > Burkholderiales > Burkholderiaceae_C > Limnohabitans_A. Next base: position 1,502 of record CAIODE010000232.1, on the reverse strand, counting down.
TGAGCATGTCGTCGTTGCGGCCAGCATAGGTGTAATAGCCGTCTAAGTCGCGTGAGTATTTATCGCCACTCTTGGTCCATTCGCCTTGAAAGGTTTCGCGCGTTTTTTCGCGGTTGTTCCAATACATCAAGGCAGCTGTGGGGCCTTTGATGTACAGGTCACCAATCTCGTTGTGGCCCATGATCACTTCGCCTTGTTCGCCGCGCAATTGCACTTCGTAGCCAGGCACTGCTTTGCCTGTGGTGCCATAGCGCACATCGCCGGGCGCATTGGACAAGAACACATGCAACATTTCAGTGGAGCCAATGCCGTCAATGATTTCGCAGCCAAAACGCGCGGTCCATCTTTCTCCAATGTCAGCGGGCAAGGCTTCGCCAGCGGAGGAGCACAGACGCAATGCCACCTGATCCTTGGTGGGTAAGTCAGGGCTTGCTAACATGCCGCCGTAGCCGGTAGGCGCCCCATAAAACACAGTCGGTTTGTAGTCCATCAGGCGCTTGAATGTGGCTTGTGGGGTGGGGCGTTCAGCCATCAAGACCACGCTGGCGCCCACACTTAAGGGAAAGGTGAGCGCGTTGCCCAAACCATAAGCAAAGAACAACTTGGCCGCAGAAAACACCACATCCGCAGACGTTAAACCCAACACGCCTTTGCCGTACAACTGAGCCGTCCAATACAAGTTGCCTTGTGTGTGAACTGTGCCTTTGGGGTTGCCGGTTGAGCCAGAAGAAAACAACCAGAAAGCAGGTTCGTCGGCATGGATTTCAGCGGGCAAACTGGGGCCCGTGCCAGATGCCAGTAAATCTTTGAAGTGCGTGTGAACAGGGGGCAGGTCGCCCTCGTGCTTGGAAACCACCACATGTTTGATGCTCTTGGTGCCTTGTGCAATAGCGCTGGTCAATGTGCCCAAAAGTGCCGAAGACACCAAGGCCGCTTGAGCGCGACTGTTGTTGATCATGAAGGCATAGTCTTCAGGTGTGAGCAGTGTGTTCACGGCAACGGGCACCACACCGGCATACAAAGCACCCAAGAAGGACACTACCCAATCGGTGCTGTCATGCATCAACAAAAGAACACGCTCTTCCCGCTTGAGGCCCAACTTTCGCAAACCTGCAGCACAGGCGCGAATTTGATCTGCCATGCCGCCGTAGGTGAGTGTGCCCACATCGTCAATGAGCGCGATCTTTTCTTTGCGGCTGTTGTTGGCAGCAATAAGGAACTGCGCAAAGTTAAATTGCGCCGGGGGTGCAGAAGGCAGTGCCATGGTGATCTCCGTGATCAGATCAAAAAATTTAACGTGTCTGCATTAAAACGCTTGGGCTTTCTGGCAACAAGCGGTATAAATGCACTATCTTGCTTGCTGACGAGTATGCAGTAAAGTGCATGTTTTGTGGGCGTTTAAAGTTCAGGGTTTTCCCTTGGATTGAATGCCGTGCTTTGGCTAGTCCCATGTTTTTGGAGTTATTGGTGTCCGATTCATCGACCGCATTTGTTGAAGTTGG
>CAIODE010000231.1 GCA_903856875.1 uncultured Burkholderiales bacterium | reverse complement strand
TGATGGTAAGCCGCTGGATCAACTGAGCAATGCTGCTCGTAAACAACGCCGCCCCAGTAAACATCGGAGCCCAATTCTTGCCTTTGTTCTGATCGGGGAACAACATGCGCCTTTACTTCAAGCCCTTTGGGTTGATTTGTCAGTTTCTTGGCAAGTATCTCGTATTGTTCAGCGTTGTGTGCCGCATGAAACCGACCCACTTTTCCAAAGTCGCAATCAATTTTTTCAGACTCTACAAAATGTTGAATCCAATCCAAAGAGTTCTGCCCTTCCTTTAAGATCTCAAAGGCTTTTTTGGAACCATGCTGTTTTGACAGCGCGTCGTAGGAAGGCTTGATGCTGGTTGAGATTTGCCCACCATTGCGTGAACTGCATCCCCATCCTGCATCCTCAGCATCGATGACCCAAGTTGAGCGTCCTCCTCTGGCTGTTTGCAAGGCTGCATGAAGCCCTGTGTAACCAGCGCCTATGACCAAGACGTCTACAGCGCTTGGTAAGGCCTTCTCTTGTGACTCAGGCCTCGGCGTTTTTTCCCACCAGTAAGGACTGAGTTTGCAGTTTTCCATGAGTGCAAGAGATGACATGAAATCTGTTCCTTTGGTTAATCGTGATGATCTGCTAAGACCATGTCTGCAGCTTTTTCTGCGACCATGAGGGTTGGGGCATTGGTATTGCCCGACGTGAGTGTGGGAAAAACAGAAGCATCTACGATCCTTAAAGAGAGAAGGCCATGGGCTCGAAGTTGAGAGTCTACAACCGCATGACCAATGTGGGTGCCCATTCTGCAAGTACTCACAGGATGGTAGACGGTTGATGCTCTTTCGTAAATATCGGCCATCATTTGATCGATGCTTTGCACTTGAGGACCAGGCAAAATTTCATGATCAATGATGCTCCCTAGAGAAGGTGTGGCCGCCAACTTGCGAAGCCATTGAGCAGCAATCAGCATCGCGTCTTTGTCAGCAGCGGTAGAAAGTGAATTAGGATAAATCTGAGGGGCATCTTGTGGCTTGTTACTTTGAATATGGATGCTGCCGCGACTTTCTGGGCGACAAGGTTGCGCGCTCAACAAGAATCCAGGAAAGGCGTCAGGTGCTGTTAATTCTCTTTTGCCAGGCGTTGCCTTGAGGTAGCTGAGTGGCGAAAAATACAGTTGCATATCGGGATGTTCAGATTGGTTTGTTGATTTACAGAATCCGCCACCTTGGTTAATGCTCAGTGACAGGGGGCCTTGCCGCTTTGTGATGTATTGCAGACCCGAATAAATTTGACCCCACATGCTTCCCAATTGTTTGTTCAATGTGGGCACTTTGGCCCTGTAGATGTAGTCAATGCACAAATGATCTTGCAAGTTTTGCCCGACGGCTGGGCTATCGACAACTAAGGGAATATTGAATTTTTGCAAGAGCTGTCCAGGCCCCACGCCAGACAGTTGGAGTATTTGAGGCGTATTGATGGAGCCTGCAGAAAGGATGACTTCTCGACTTGCACGAATGCTGAGTTGGATGCCATCTTGGAGGTATTCAATGCCCACTGCCTTTCGATTTTCAAAAAGTACACGCGAGACAAGTGCGTGAGTGATGACTTTTAAATTGGGTCGCTTGAGAGCTGGTTTGAGATAGGCGCTGCTGGCAGACTCTCGAAAACCATTTCGTGTGGTAATTTGATGGATGCAAACACCTTCCTGAGAATCGCCATTGATGTCAGCATTTCTTGTCATGCCAAGCTCTTCGCCAGCTTTTAAAAATTGCTCGCACAATGGGTGGACTTGTTTGGATACATCGCTCACGTGCAGGGGACCGTCAACGCCCCTTGATGCGCTGGGTCCATGGGCGCTGTCTTCTAGTTTTTTAAAATAAGGCAGGACATCTTGATAAGACCAGCCCGAGTTGCCCAAGTTGGCCCAATCATCAAAGTCACGCGCTTGGCCCCTGATGAAAACCATGGCGTTGATGGCACTGGAACCGCCTAAGACTTTACCTCTGGGCCAGTATGCAGATCGGTGATTCAATTGTGGATCTGGCTCAGTCTGATACATCCAATTGACGCTTGGATTGTAAAAAGACATTCCGTAGCCTATGGGGACTTTCAGCCAAAGGCGTTGATCACTTCCACCGGCTTCAACCAATAAGACGCTAAAACGTCCACATGCCGAAAGTCGGTTGGCCATGACGCACCCTGCTGATCCAGCGCCTACAACAATGAAATCGAATTCGGTCAAAGTTTTAACAGTCA
>CAIODE010000230.1 GCA_903856875.1 uncultured Burkholderiales bacterium | reverse complement strand
CCAATTACACAATCAATGATTACATCAAGCCTTATGCACAGGTTTTTTATACACACACCGATGTGAATGCCCAGTTGGCTGCCAGTGGCACTTTTGGTAATTCCTTCAACATCCCCATTGGCAGTCCTTTCTTAACTGATGCAGCGCGTGCTCAAATTTGTTCTGCACGTGGCATCGCTGCCGCCAATTGCGTGGTTGGCAATTCAACCATGGTCCCAATGACCGTCAGCCGAAGGTTCACGGAGTTGGGCCCACGGTATCAAGATTTTGGCAATGACACATTCCAAACCACTGTCGGTTCGCGTGGCGACTTCTTTGGTGGTTGGACTTACGATACCTACTTCACATCTGGCCAAGCTGATCAAGACCAAGTCAGAAGAAACTGGGGCTCATTGTCTAAAGTGCAACAAGCCGTTAACTCATTGGATGGAAAGACGTGTGTCAATCCTGCCAATGGTTGCGTGCCCATCAACTTGTTTGGCGCCGATGGAACGATCACACAGAAGATGTTGGATTTCGTCAATCTCAGTGCCATCGTCCGTCAAAAGGTCAAGCAAGATGTGGCGTCCTTTTCTACCACTGGCGAAGTGGCTGGCTTGAAGAGTCCTTTGGCTAAAAATCCAGTTAATTTAGCTTTCGGTCTTGAGAAACGAACAGTCACTGCAAGCAACTCTTCTGATGGCGCCTCACAAATTCAAAGTGAGGTTCTCGGAACAGGCGCACCGACACCAGACCGCAGCGGCACATTGAAACTCAATGAGGTTTTTGCTGAAGCTCAAATTCCCCTCATTCAGAACCAACCCATGATTCATAACTTGGCTTTGGAAGCTGGCGTGCGTCAAACTCAGTTTTCAACAACCAGTTCAACCAACTACGGTACCAATAAATTTGGCGCCGAATGGGCGCCCATGAAGGGCCTTAGATTCAGGGGCATGTTGCAGAATGCCACTCGCGCACCGAACGTGAATGAACTCTTTGCACCCCAGGTCAGTGGCCTCTCCAATTTGTCGGTCGATCCTTGCCAATTGGGAAGCATCAATGTTGCCGATGCATCAAAGCCAGGTACTTTGTCAGCCCTTTGCGCCAAGACAGGTGTTCCTGCAACACTGGTTGGCAACTTAGCAGCACCATCGTCAGGACAAATTAACCAACTAGGTGGTGGCAATCCAAACTTAGGCCCTGAGAAAGCCAAAACAACCACCTTGGGTTTTGTATTTGAGCCTGCCGATGTTAAAAATTTAGTGGTCGCTGTTGACTATTACCGCATCAATGTGACTGATGCAATTTCTAGCCCCTCAACCACAGACATCTTAGATCAGTGCTACAGCAGCAAGTTCAATCCTACTTTTGAGTACAACGCATCTTGTGCAATGGTGTATCGCAATACCTTGAATGGCACATTGAACGGCGTCGACTCTAAAGGTGTGTTCACAGGACAATCCAATCAAGGTAAATTGTGGATCAGCGGCTATGATCTCAATTTAGGCTACAGCGTTTCTTTGAAGGATCTTGGCTTTGCACCCAATCTGGGCAAGTTGGATGTCAACTTCAATTACAACACCGTTGGCGACAACGCCTTCCAACCCACTGCCACCTCTTTGCGCAGAGATTGCAAAGGTTTTTACAGCAATGCATGTGGCGTTGCAAATTTTGCTAACAAATTCAATCAAAGAACAGTTTGGAGTTTTGGAGACTACAAACTGGGCTACAACTTGCGCCACATGAGCTCCTTACAAGTTGAGCCAGGTAGCGGCACTTGGGTTGAAGCCTACTCTAAGGTGCCTTCATACAACTACGTTGATTTAAGTGGCGCTTGGAATTACAGCAAAATGCTTCGCCTCAATCTGAGTGTGAACAACGCTTTCAACAAGCAGCCTCCCCTTGTTGGCAACACCATTGCAACGACTTCTACCAATGGTGGAAATACATTTCCATCCACTTATGACGCAATTGGACGATTTATCACAATTGGCGCAAATTTGAAATTTTAAAATTTAGCCACCCATTAAAAAAGCGAGCCTAGCTCGCTTTTTTTTTGTATCGCCTTGATAGGCATGACTCATCTGGTCATTGATCTTATTAGGCAGACAAATCAATTTTCAAAAATTCAGTCCTGTACAAACCCGACTCTTGCGGTGAATGCACGGGTTTAGATGCCAAAACAAGTTCTTGCAATTGGCCGCCTCGATTTTTGAGTTCAATGGCAAAGTGTTGTGCGGCGTATAGATTGCAACTTTGCAATGCTGCACCGATTTTGCTCAAGTAGGGGTCGCCCGAAATTGAGGCATCAAAATTGACCAAGGCGACAAATGCCAACCTTGCACTTTCGATATCGCCAGCATTCAGGCTTTCGAATAAGGCATTCAACTTCTGCTGACGCCTTTGTTTTTTATCGCCCTGCGGTGAATTGTTGCCGCTCCATTGCCGCTGGCTGCCATCAATCCGCATGTTGAAAGAATTTTCCATTGTCTGCCCTCCTTCAAGGAGCTTGGTTTAGATCATTCACCTCTTTAAATTAATATTTTTAACCTACAAAAATAATGATTGGCCAGCCTAAACGACCTGTTAAGTTAATTTCAATACAAATTGAATGTCAAAGGCTGCCCAATCACTTGGAACATAGCATTTAACATGCCATGCCAAAAGCTAAAAAATCTGACAATTCAAAACCTCAATGCTTGTGGCTAGGCATGTGAAGGGTCACGCCATTTGGTTGAATCATTCTTGGGTGGTACATTGAACCATCGAAACTAACTCTTGCTGTTATGAACGAAACCCTTCGCGCCAAGCTTCGGCAACGTCTTGATCAGCCTGGGCTCGTGGTGGCTCCGGGTGTATTTGACATGGTTTCACTGCGCCTAGCCGATACCTTCGGGTTCGATGCCCTTTACATGACGGGCTATGGCACGGTCGCCTCTCACATGGGCTTACCCGATGCTGGGCTTGCCACCTACTCCGACATGGTGGGCCGTGTCACGGCCATGGCCGGCATGGCCAAAACACCTCTCATTGCAGACGCCGACACAGGCTATGGGGGCCTCCTCAATATGCGCCATACCATTCGGGGCTATGAAGCCGCTGGTGCTTCGGCCATTCAATTGGAAGATCAAGAGTTTCCCAAAAAATGTGGCCATACGCCAGGGCGGCGGGTTATTCCCATAGAGGACATGGTGCGCAAAATTCAGGTGGCTGTGGACTCTCGCACCGACCCTAACTTCTTAATCATTGCGCGTACCGATGCCAGAACCACTCTTGGGCTAGATGAGGCCCTTCGACGGGCAGAAGCTTACGCTCGCGCTGGCGCAGACATTTTGTTCGTGGAGTCACCAGAGTCAGAAGAAGAAATGCGCCAAATTGGCAAATCATTGGATGTACCCCTGCTGGCCAACATGGTCGAAAGAGGTCGAACACCTGTTCTGTCTCGCGCAGAATTGGAATCGATTGGTTACAAATTGGCCATCTTCCCTGTCACAGCTTTGCTTGCATCAGTCCATGCCATGCAAAGCGTCTACCAAGAATTTCAGACACAAGTTTCATCAAATAAAGGCCACACCGAGCTTTATGACTTTGCCGATTTGACCAAGCTGATGGGCTTTGAAGATATCTGGGGATTTGAAAAACGATACGCTGAAACAAAATAAATCAACAATAGAAACAGGAGACAAAGTCATGAACCAAAAATTACGACGTCATTGGCTGCAAGCAGCCCTCATCGGAACAGCCATCGCTTTTGTAGGAAATGTGCAGGCACAAAACTACCCTAGCAAGCCCATCCGCTTGGTCGTGCCTTTCACACCCGGCGGCGTGACCGATACCAGCGGCCGTTTGATCGCTGAGCAGTTGTCAAAAAGATTGGGGCAGCAAGTCATTGTCGACAACAAGCCAGGCGCCTCGGGCAACATTGGGACGCAGCAAGTAGCGGCATCAGAGCCCGACGGCTATACCTTGCTTTTAGGATTTGATGGCACCCTTGTCATCAACCCCCATGTTTTTCCTAAAACCGGCTTCGACACACTCAAAGACTTTGCCCCCATTGGCAAAATTGGTGATGCTGTACTCATTTTGGTGGCGCACCCCAACTTTCCAGCCAAAACCTTGAAGGACACGATTGCCCTGTCTAAAACTGAAAAAGGGGGTCTTTCATATGGCACATCGGGTACCGGCGGAACGCCTCACATAGCCGGTGAACTCTTGCGTCAAAAAACAGGCGCCAACCTTGTGCATGTGCCCTACAAAGGCGGCGGCCAAGCCTTGACCGATGTTTTGGGTGGCAATATTCCATTGGTCTATACCGCCATTGCCGGCGCCATTCCACACGTGAAATCGGGCAAGCTCATGCCCATCGCAGTATCCAGCAGCAAGCGGGCCAGCTCCTTACCGGATGTTGCCACCTTCATCGAAAACGGCGTGCCTGATTTTGAAGTCAACTCTTGGGTTGGATTGTTGGCACCCGCCAAAACGCCGCGCGCCATCATCACCCGCATCAACTCAGAGCTCAATGCCATTTTGAACGATCCTGAAGTGAAGGAAAGACTGAACGGCATGGGCATCACGGCATCGCCCGGAACTCCAGAAAACTTTGGCGCCGAACTCAGCAGAGACCTTGCTAAATTTGGACCTGTTGTCAAAGCATCGGGCATCAAGGCAGAGTAAGTACAAGTAAGAAATTTGACATGAAACGTACCACCCAGATTTTCAAGCCGCTGGCGTTTTGGATGCCTGTGGCTTTTTTAAGTGCCTTGCTTTTCCATTGGCATCCAGCAAAAGCGCAAAACAATGCTAGCTCCTATCCTCAAAAGCCCATCAAAATTTTGGTGGGCTTTTCACCAGGCGGTGTACCAGACATTGTTGCTCGAGTTTTGGCCCCAAAATTCACAGAGGATTGGAAGCAGCCTGTCATTGTTGAAAATAAATTAGGTGCAGGCAGCAACATTGCTGCGCAAGCTGCGGCCACTTCAGCGCCCGATGGCTACACCTTGCTGTCTATCTCTTCAGCGCATGCCATCTCGCCAGCCATTTACAACAAGCTGCCCTATGACGCCACAAAAGATTTCTCAGGTATCACACTCACTGCAACAGGTCCTGCCTTGGTCATTGTCTCGCCAGAGTTGAATGTGAGCAACATGAGAGAGTTCATTGCCTTGGCCAAAAGCAAACCTGGACAGCTCAACTATTCATCAGCTGGCGTGGGCAGCGGCTCCCAATTTGCAGCCGAACTTCTGAAAGCACAAGCAGGCATTGATCTGGTTCACATTCCCTTCAAAGGCATACCAGAAGCACTGACAGATACCATGGCAGGAAGAACACACCTGTTTATCTCGCCCTACGCCAGTGCCATCAATTTGGTGCGTGAAGGCAAGGCCAAAGCCATAGCCGTCACCAGTACCAGCCGGGTAGACGATTTACCCAACTTGCCCACAGTAGCCGAGTCGGGCGTACAGGGTTATAAGTGGATTTTCTGGTATGGCTTGCTGGCACCCGCCAACACGCCTCGCGACATTGTTCAGAAAATACAAGCCGAAGTGGTGACGGCATTGAAGCAGCCGCAAGTAACTCAACGCTTCGGTTCGCTTGGCATTGAAGCTGTGACCAGCAGTCCTGAATCATTTGACCAATTGATCAAGGATGAAGTTCAATTGTTTAAAAAATTAGCGGCCGACTCTGGCTACAAGGCGGATTAATTTCTATGGCTTTTGTTCATGTCAATGGCATTGAATTGCACTACACCATCGATGGCAATCAAGGGCCATGGATCACCTTGTCACACTCTCTGGCTTGCAATCTTTCTTCATGGGATGACCAAGTTGATTTGCTCAAAGATCGCTTCCGAGTCCTTAGATTTGACACCCGAGGGCACGGACAGTCGAGTGCACCACCAGGACCGTACACCCTAGAGCAAATGGCAGAAGATGTAGATGGTCTGTTCAGACATTTAGGCATCACTCAAACGCACTGGATGGGCATCTCCATGGGCGGTATGATTGGCCAGACATATACTTTGGCACACCCAGGTGTTTTTCTATCGCTCATCTTGGCAGAATATCCACTCTGTGGCTGATCGATGCCACAGAGAGCAGGTCATGCGAGATAAAAAGCATGGCCGTCCCGAACTTCTGATTCAGTTCGGCAAACAGCTTTAAGATCGCAGCCTGTGTAATCACGTCGAGCGCGCTCGTCGGTTCATCAGCCAGCAACACCGGCGGCT
>CAIODE010000229.1 GCA_903856875.1 uncultured Burkholderiales bacterium | reverse complement strand
TGATCGATTTTTACAAATTACTGCCCAACACAGACAAGCAGTTCAATGTGATGGCGGGTATTTCTCACGCCAGTTTCCAGCAGAAAAACTACATGATGGTTTATCACATTCTGCACAGTTACTACACCATGCCAGCACCAACCTACAGAGGATAAGTCATGCACCATTTCGTACGACAGTGGTGGCGCGTTGCATTACTGAGTTGTGTTTTTGGCATCACTGCAAGTGCCGCTTTAGCGCAGGCTTATCCCAACAAGCCCATTAAATTGATCGTGCCATTTGCACCGGGAGGTTTCACCGACGTTGTGGCGCGCATACTGGGACAGAAACTTTCAATTTCCCTGGGTCAGCCCTTTGTGATTGAAAACAAAGCCGGCGCGGGTTCAACCATCGGCACAGATTTTGTGGCGAAGGCAGCCCCAGACGGCTATACCTTGGTGATGGTCTCTACCACGCACGTGATCAGCCCAGCCATTTATGCCAAATTGCCCTACGACCCCATCAAGAGTTTCACGCCTGTGGGTAAGTTGGTCGACTCTGCCTATGTGTTGATGGTCAATCCCAAAGTGCCCGTCAATTCTGTGGCGGATTACATTGCTTTGGCAAAAGCACAGCCAGACAAAATTCACTATGCATCTTCTGGCAATGGAAGTTCTCAACATTTAATGGGCGGTATGTTTGCTGCAATGACTGGCACCAAATTGATCCACGTGCCTTACAAGGGCAGCAGTGGTGCTGCCAGTGATTTGGTTGCAGGTGTTGTGGAAAGTAGCTTTGCTGGCGTCCCCAATGCCATGGCGCAAGTTCCCGCAGGTCGCTTAAAAGCCTTGGCGGTGACCACTGCTAAACGCATTCCTCAATTGCCTGATGTGCCCACCATGCAAGAAGCCGGCGTCCCAGGCTATGAGGCCAGTGTTTGGTTGGGCCTGTTGGCGCCTGCTGGCACGTCCAAAGAGATTGTGGCCCGTTTGAATGCTGAGATTGCCAAAGTCATGAGTGCGCCAGATACCAAAAAAGAACTTTACGCTGCGGGTGTTGAGTCCGATATTTCAAGCCCTGAAGCTTTAGGTGCATTGATGAGTCGCGAAATGGACCGTTGGGGAAAAGTCATTAAAGAAGCAGGCATCACGATGCAATAAGGCTGAAATTTCATGTCCAATAGCGGCATGGCATTTCAACAGATCACTGAAATTCGAAACCAATTGCGTTGCTTGGGGGCCCGTCCTGCCCATGAGCAGCGCATTTTGCGTTTGTGGTCACAAGCCAAGCCGCAAAACAGTGGCAGCAGGCCCCTTGAAAGCTTCATGCCGGCGGCTTTGCGCCAAGAGTTGCCGCAGCTCTCCGAAACACTTTCCCATTTGCTTCGCTTGCAATCAACGCATCCCGCAGAAGATGGATCGGTGCGATGGCTGCTTGCGCTTCAGGATGGCCAAACCGTCGAAACCGTGGGCTTGCCTCGCGATGGGGTGTGTGTGTCTTCGCAAGTTGGTTGCGCCGTGGGTTGTGTTTTTTGCATGACGGGCAAAGAAGGCTTGATCAGGCAAGTGGGCAGTGCAGAAATTGTGTCG
>CAIODE010000228.1 GCA_903856875.1 uncultured Burkholderiales bacterium | reverse complement strand
GCTGTCTAGCGTGTTTCTCATCTTGCCTTGAACATCGAGTTGACGATGCTGCGCAAGGTACCAGTCTGGAAACAAGCTCAATTCTCGGTTTAGCAAAGCTTCATCGTAGGGGGGTAAGACACCTGCTTGAGAAGACAATTGCCAAGCAATCAGGGCATCGACCGCCTGCATATAAAGTGCATGGTTGGCTTGCGGATTTTTGGCGTCAATGGCGGACATCATGGTCTGGTCGCCCAAGTCTGTGAGCAGCATAAAGCCTTGCGCTTCGTGCCATGACAAAACCTCGGGGGCTTTGAGACCTGCCAACTGCATGAGTTTGGCAACCTTCACAAAGGGCTCGCAGTTTTCTTTGTCGGGCGGTGCGTCCATCACAATCAGGCTGGCTCCTGCCAAGGTGTCGACGCGCAAATAGCGCCTGAAACTGGCATCGGCCGATGCAATTCTTAAACTGGATGGCACAAGGCCATGGGTTTGCGCCAAAGCCGCTAGCCATACACTGCAAGCCAACTGGCGCTGCGGGTCGGCCCAAGTCAGCTTCGACGTCAAAATTTGATCAGAATTCAAGTTCTCATTCCAGTTGTAAAAATCAAGCCATGCCAGCCGACCTCGTTGTTGGGTCTAGGTTGGCGGCACTCATGGATAATCCATTCTACAAACACCCGTCAACCTGGACGATTGCCCTTTGAAGACACGCCCCACATTTCAGATGCTCAAGCTCGTACAAGCCCTGCCATTGGCGGGTATGTTACTTGGACTCGCGCCTGTCTTGGGCCAAGTTGTGGGTCAAGCCAAGGGCCCTGCTGAGCTCTATCTTCCGGTTACAGCGCCTGTTGTGATTCTTAAAAACAGCATTCGCCTAGAAGAGAAAATTTCCGAAGTCGAGCGAAAGCAATCGCCCCTGTTTATTTCAGGGAAGCGCATCGATGCCCGACCCGACCTGGACATGGTCATCGAGGGCGACGCCTTGCTGCGTAAACAAGGCCTCACCGTCAAGGCTGATCGCATTGAATACGACCAGTCTCAAGACACCCTGAAAGCCAAAGGCGATGTCAAGGTCAATCGAGAAGGCAACCTCTTTCAAGGTACTTCCTTGAACTTGCAGGCGGACTCCTTTCAAGGCAAGTTTGAGCAAGCCGACTACACCTTGCTCAAGGGTGGCGGTCATGGCAAGGCTTCAGAAATTGAGTTCATCGATCAGCAACGGGCCATCATCCACAACGCAACCTACACCACCTGCGCGCGCTTGCCAGGTCCTAGTTGGTTGCCTGAATGGGTGCTCAAAGCAGCCAGCCTTCAAGTCAATGAAGAAGAAGACACCATTCAAGCCAAGGACATCCAACTTCGCTTTAAAGATGTGCCCATCTTGGCTGCGCCCTCACTCACTTTCCCGCTGAACAGCACCAGACAGTCTGGCTTGCTCTCGCCACTGATCGGCCTTGATACCGTGAGCGGTATTGAGATTTCTTCGCCTTATTACTGGAACATTGCGCCCAATCGCGATGCGACCCTGACCACCACGGTCATGAGCAAGCGCGGCGTGGCTTTTGATTCTGAGTTTCGCTACTTAGAGCCTGACAGCCAAGGCCAAACACGTTTCAACCTGATGCCCAACGACTCCCTGCGACAACAATCTCGGTGGGGGCTATCGTCTCAACACATCGGCGGCATTGAAACCGGCAACAGCACGCTGGGTCGATTGGGTGTGAATGTGAATTTAAACCGCGTCAGCGACGACAACTACTGGCGAGATTTTCCTCGCGCCGGTTTAACCCTGACACAACGCCTGCTGCCTGCCTCTGGCAGCCTTTACTGGGCTCAAGGCGATCTTTCTATGATGACGCAAGTCTTGAAATTTCAGACTTTGCAAGACATCAGTTCACCCATCACGCCGCCCTATGATCGTTCGCCTCAAATCTTGGCGCGCTACAACACATGGGATCTCAACGGTTTTGATGTGGGCGCGACGGCCGACACCACCCGCTTCGAGGCCGACTACAGCCGAATACCTGGCGGTACGAGTTCTATTTTGCGCAATGGTCAACGCAGTTTTGCATCCGCACATATCAGCCGTCCTTGGCTCAAGCCTTGGGGCTTTGTGATTCCAAAAATACAACTCCACGCGACCCGCTACCAGTTGGACTCGCCGCTGGCCAATGGGCAATTGGAAGCCAATCGCTTGTTACCGACTTTCAGCTTAGACACGGGCCTTGTCTATGAACGAGATGCCACGTTCTTTGGTCGAGGGCTGCGACAAACATTAGAGCCTCGTGCCTTTTTTGTCAGAACACCCTACAAAGATCAAAGCCAGCTGCCCAGTTACGACAGCGGCGCAACCGACTTTAACCTCACCACGGTCTACTCAGAAAATCCTTATGTCGGTCAAGACCGAATTGCCGACAACAATTTGGTAACTTTGGGTGTGAACAGTCGATTCTTTGATAGCAACACGGGTGCTGAACTGGCGCGCTTTGGCTTTGCTCAGCGATACCGATTCTCAGATCAACTGGTGAGGCTACCAGGGGAGTTGCCCGTGTCCTCTGGCTACAGCGATATTTTGCTGGGCGCGGGCGTTCGCTGGGACAGCCGCTGGACCTTTGATTCAACCTTGCAGTTTGATGCACAAACCCACCGCACGACACGCACCACGCTCACCACCCGCTTCAATCCGACACCCTATCGTGTTTTCAATACGGCCTACCGCTTGGCGCGCGATCAAAGCGAGCAAATCGACGTGGGCTGGCAGTGGCCTTTGCGTGACTTTAGTTTTGCCAACAACGATGAGTCCTCCGGTAACAATCAGATTCTAGGTCCTGGTCAAGGCATGGGCGCTGATCGCTGGTTCAGCGTAGGCCGCATGAACTTCAGTTTGAAGGATCGCAAAATGGTCGACACATTGCTAGGATTTGAATACGACTCAGGTTGCTGGCTGGGGCGCGTCGTTTTTGAGCGCCTTCAAAGCACGGCCAGCACCTCACGCAGTCGCATTCTTTTTCAACTTGAATTTGTGGGATTGGCCCGTGTCGGTTCTAGTCCTTTGAAAACATTGCGCGACAATATCCCCCGTTACCAATATCTCCGCGAAGATTTAACGCCCACCACCAGATTCACCACATATGACTAATTTTTTTGCAACGAACTCCCGCCTGCGCTATTCAACTTTAAGCGCAGTTCAAGCAAGTGGTCGTCTGCTTCAAGTGGTCTTGAGCATGGGCATCACGGCAAGTTTTCTAGGGGCGAATCTGGTCCACGCACAAAGCAATGTGAAAGCACGACCTGTTGACTACATTGTTGCTGTTGTGAATTCTGAGCCCATCACCAACAACGAAGTTCAAAATCTGAAATTGCGTTTGGAAAAGCAATTGCAGCCTGGAACCGCAGCACCGAGTGCTCAAGTTTTGACACAGCAAGCCCTTGATCAATTGATCAATGAGAAAGCCCAAGTGCAACAAGCTCGGGACAATGGCATTCGCATTGATGACACAGAAGTCGATCAAACAGAACTCAACATCGCACGCCAAAATCAAGTCTCGAAAGAAGAGCTTTACAAACGGGTCGCCTTGGAAGGATTGAGTGTCTCTGCATTTCGTGAACAACTGCGCAGTCAGTTGATGATCAGCCGCCTGCGTGAACGAGAGGTTGACAACAGAGCACGCATTTCCGATACCGAGGTCGAGCAGTACATCCAAGGCCAGCAAGCCGGCACGCCCATGGCCAGCAACCAAATTGATGTCAACCTTGGCATGATTTTGATTGCCGTGCCAGAAAATAGTTCAGATCAAGAGCTTGCTGAATTAAAAATCAAAGCGCAACAAATTGCGCAACGTGCCAAAAGTGGCGAGAGCTTTGCGGCATTGGCGCAGGCTTTTTCTCAAGCGCTAGACAAAGGCGCAAACGGCGGCGAAATGGGCCTGCGCCCTACTGACCGTTACCCTACATTGTTCATTGACAGTACGCAAAACCTGAGCAAAGGCGAGGTCTCAGACCTTGTTCGATCAGGCGCTGGTTTTCATGTTTTGAAAGTTCTGGAAAGAAAACAAAGTGACATGAGCAGCACCCTGATTGTGCAAACGCGTGCTCGCCACATTTTATTGCGCACTGGAAACGATTTGCCTGAGACCGCTGCACGCAGTCGCTTAGTCACCTACAAACAGCGAATACAAGCTGGTACCGACTTTGCCGATTTAGCACGTCAGTTCTCGCAAGACGGCAGTGCGTCCGCTGGCGGTGATTTAGGTTGGTCTAGCCCAGGTCAGTTTGTGCCTGAATTTGAAGAGGTCATGGCACGCCTGCGGCCGGGACAAATCTCTGATCCTTTAATTTCTCGATTTGGCGCGCACTTGATTCAAGTGATGGAACGTCGAGAGGTGCCCTTGTCGGTTCGCGAGCAACGTGAGATGGTTCGAACACAATTGCGCGAAAAGAAAATCGAAGAGCTTTATTCAGCATGGGTTGAAGAGTTACGCGGTCGCGCTTATGTTGAATTGCGCGATCCTCCCCAATGAAGCACATTCCACGCAAACGTTTCGGGCAACACTTTTTATCTGACCGCGGCATCATTGATGCCATCGTGAATGCGATACATCCAGAGGCCCATCAAGCCATGGTTGAAATTGGACCTGGCTTAGCGGCACTCACACAACCTTTGGTTGAGCGCTTAGGGCATCTGACTGTCATTGAGCTAGACCGCGACCTGGCATTGCGCCTTCGTCTTCACAAACAGCTCACCGTGGTGGAATCGGATGTCTTGCGCGTTGATTTCACGGCTCTGGCTGCCGGTCAAAAACTGCGGGTGGTTGGCAACTTACCCTACAACATCTCCACGCCTATTTTGTTTCACTTGCTAGCGCATGTGGGTGCCATTGAAGATCAACACTTCATGCTGCAAAAAGAAGTGGTTGACCGAATGGTGGCCTCTCCAGCCACGTCAGACTACGGCCGTTTGTCTGTCATGTTGCAGTGGCGCTATGAGATGGAAAATGTGCTGTTCGTGCCACCCAAAAGCTTTGACCCGCCGCCGCGCGTTGACAGCGCAGTCGTGAGAATGGTGCCGCGCATTGAGCCGGCCAACATCGAAGTCAAGCTCTTAGAAAAAATGGTTCAAGTGGCTTTCAGCCAACGTCGCAAATTGTTAAGACACACCTTGGGTGCATGGTTAACAGAGCGAAATTTTGCGGGAGATTTTGACGTGCAACGGCGTGCAGAAGAAGTTCCGGTTGAAGAATACCTTCAGTTGGTCATGGCCTTGAACTCCTGATGTTCAATTAAAAAAGCGCATCGGCATTTTGGCCTTTGCGCTTTTTTTAACTCAGTTGCAGATTGACGTTTGCAGATATAAGTTCCTAGATAACAGTGTGCGCTGATTACGCGGCTGCGAGCCAATAGCCGGCATTGAAGGGGCTGCTCATGCGAAGCGCCAAAGGCGACACATCGACCAGCTTATCGGTTGGCATTTTTTCGCCTTCTTCAACCAGCATTTCAACACCATCGGCATCCAACTCTGGTGCGGCATCGGCCATTTTCTCGGCACCGGCAGTCGTAGCCCGTGCAACAGAGAAAGAATAGAAGCAGCGGAAGGGCACTTTGCGGTCACCCCAATAATCGGCAGTGTCTCGGAAAATATCGAGCAACTGTTCACGGGCTTCTTTGTCAAACTTTAAATTGGCAGGAATGTGCTCCAAGACCACAATAAAGCCAGGCTGAGGGCCAGACTTGTGCAATGGATCGGTCATGCTGTCATACAAGGCATCAAAGTTCTTGCCAAAGTGAGAGGGCAGTGTGAACTGTGCTGCGATCAAATCGAGCACATCTTGTTTGCTTTGTGCCTTGGACAAATTGGCATACAAAAAGTGTTGTCCCAAACCATCTGCCGCTTCTTGCAGATCGCTCACGCGAAATGCACGAATCGACTGGACGATGTTCGTCCGCACACCTTTCAGGGGTGTCTCTTGGTCCTGTCGAATTGGCTTGTCCATCGCCGTTCTCACTCTCTAATTTTTAAACCAGCCTTTTGGGCTTTTGATTGACATATACCGAATGCTTGCTTGCAAGCACTCATCTTTAGAATCACTCTAAACAGTGGCAACGACCGCTTTCACGGCACGTTCACAATTTCCCTAAAACTGGTGTAGTGGTCTTGCGTGTAAAAACAATGTTTTGGCACGCGAAGTTCATCCCCTCCACACACAATTCGACGGGCGCCACGGCTCTTTTCACCTGGGGTTTTGACGGTATATTCGCGGTAAAAACCACGCTTTGCTTGTGGCAATTGCCGCTCTCGATTGCCAAAAACAACACCATCTTTTTCGTACCGAAACGGCCCACCCTGACGGATGAGTAGATAGGTTTCTTGGCCCTCTTTGGGCAAGTCCTGTAAAGCAATGGGGGCAACGACAACTGCTTCGGCCACTGATTTGGCCTGCACCAAATTTGTGCAAGGCGCAAACAAGAGGCCCCAACAGACGGCTAGCGCAGCAAAATCAAGCGTTTTAGAGCGCATTTCATTCCTGTGACACGATGCCGTACACCCACTTTTAACCTTCAAAACCCACGGGTAAACCCGGAAATTCGTAGGCGCTAGTGTGCCGCAATGCGCTAAAAAATGCAAGTACTTTCCCCAATAAAGGGGAATTCCCCGGCGGGAACTATCGAACGGCGTTAGCGTCCGCAACCGTCAGGGCGGTCATGTTCACAATTCGGCGCACAGTGGCGCTGGGCGTCAGGATGTGAACCGGTTTGGCGGCGCCCAAAAGAACAGGTCCGACGGCAATATTGCCGCCCGCCGCTGTTTTCAGCAGGTTGTAGGAAATATTGGCCGCGTCAATATTGGGACAGACCAAGAGGTTGGCATCGCCGTGCAAAGTGCCGTGGGGCATGAGCAGCTCGCGTGCTTCGCCATCCAAAGCAATGTCGCCATGCATTTCGCCATCCACTTCTAACCAAGGCGCGTTTTTCTGCAGCAAGGCCAAGGTGTCTCGCATTTTCACGGCGCTGGGTTCATTGGAGGTGCCAAAGTTGGAGTGCGACAACAAGGCCGCTTTAGGGTGAATGCCAAAGCGCTTCATTTCGTGGGCGGCCATGACTGTAATTTCGGCCAACTGCTCTGCCGTCGGGTCGTAATTGACATGCGTGTCGACCAAAAAGACTTGGCGATTGGGTAGCAGCAAACCGTTCATGCAAGCAAACGTATTCACACCAGGGCGCTTTCCAATCACTTGCTCAACATAAGGCAAGTGAGTGGCATTGGTTCCCCACGTGCCACAAATAAGGCCATCGACGTCGCCTTTGTGCAGGAGCATCGTCCCGATCAAGGATAAACGGCGACGCATTTCTATTTTGGCCATTTGAACCGTGATGCCTTTTCGCTCTGTCATGCGATGGTAGGTTTGCCAGAAATCACGGTAACGTGAATCTTGCTCAACATTCACAATGTCGTAATCCAACTCTTCTTTCAATCGCAAACCAAATTTTTCAATGCGCTCGGCAATCACTGCGGGGCGGCCAATGAGGGTAGGGCGCGCCAAACCTTCATCTGAAACAATTTGCGCAGCCCGCAACACGCGCTCTTCTTCACCTTCACTGTAGGCCACGCGTTTTTTGAGGCCTCGCTTGGCGGCGGTGTAAATGGGCTTCATGGTCGTGCCAGAGGCATACACAAAGCTTTGCAAACGCTCGCGATAGGCTTCCATGTCAGCGATCGGTCTGAGCGCCACACCACTGTCCGCTGCGGCTTGCGCAACCGCCGGCGCAATTTTGATCATCAAACGCGGATCGAATGGCTTGGGAATTAAATACTCAGGGCCAAAGACCAAGGGCTCGCCCGCATACGCGGCCGCCACCACTTCACTTTGCTCGGCTTGCGCCAATTCAGCAATGGCATACACCGCGGCAATTTCCATCTCTTGCGTGATGGTGGTCGCGCCGCTGTCTAGGGCTCCGCGGAAGATGTAAGGAAAGCACAAAACGTTGTTGACTTGGTTGGGGTAGTCGGTGCGCCCCGTGGCCATGATGGCGTCATCGCGAATCGCTTTGACCTCTTCGGGCAAGATTTCAGGGTTGGGGTTGGCCAAGGCAAAAATCAAAGGCTTGGCCGCCATTTTTTTCACCATGTCTGGTTTCAACACACCGCCAGCGGACAAGCCCAAGAACACGTCAGCACTCTCAATGGCCTCTGCCAAAGTTCGTTGCGATGTTTTTTGTGAAAACTGAATTTTGTCTTCGTCCATCAATTCGGTGCGGCCTTCGTAGACCAAGCCCGCCAAATCGGTGACCCAAATATTTTCACGCGGGATGCCCAGCTTGACCAACAAACCAAGACAAGCCAAAGCCGCCGCACCAGCGCCTGAGGTGACCAATTTCACTTTGCCAACGTCTTTGCCCACCACTTTCAAGCCGTTCAAAATGGCCGCACCAACCGTGATGGCCGTGCCATGCTGATCGTCGTGAAAAACGGGGATTTTCATGCGCTCGCGCAATTTGCGTTCGACATAGAAACAATCTGGGGCCTTGATGTCTTCGAGGTTGATACCGCCAAATGTGGGCTCAAGCGCAGCAATGATCTCGACCAACTTCTCTGGGTCCTTTTCATTGATTTCGATGTCAAACACATCAATGCCTGAGAATTTTTTGAAGAGCACCGCCTTGCCCTCCATCACGGGTTTGCTGGCCAAGGGGCCAATGTCACCCAAGCCCAAAACAGCTGTACCGTTGGTGATCACGCCCACCAAATTACCGCGGCTGGTGTATTTGAATGCCGCGTTGGGGTCTTTGACAATTTCTTCGCACGGCGCTGCCACACCTGGCGAATAGGCCAGCGCCAAGTCGTGCTGATTCACCAATTGCTTGGTGGCCGCAATGGAGATTTTGCCGGGGGTAGGAAATTCGTGGTATTCGAGGGCAGCGCGGCGCAATTGAGCGCGGCGCTCTTCGGCATTGTATTGGGTCATGTTCGATCTCCTTTGGGGCAATTGACGCCTGCTTCACAGAGTGAAGGTGCTGGCGTTCTGCTATGCCTGATTTTAGGCCCTCAGATTGAGGGTCTGATTTAGCATTCAAGCGCGCATGATGGCTTCAATTTCATCGGCTTTCACTGGCACGCCGCGCGTGATCAATTCGCAGCCTTGCGCTGTCACAACCGCATCGTCTTCAATTCGAATGCCAATGTTGTAGAAGCGCTCAGGGACACCTGGGGCGGGCCTGACATAAATGCCCGGCTCAATGGTCAAGACCATGCCAGGTCGCAAAATGCGACTTGGGCGGTCCTTGATGAGTTCTCCGCTCAAGGGGTCTTTGCGCTCACTGAAGGTGCCAACTTCTGATGGCTCGACATAGCTGCCGCAGTCATGCACATCCATGCCAAGCCAATGGCCGGTTCGGTGCATGTAAAACTGGAAATAGCTTCGGTTGGCAATCACATCTTGCACGGTGCCCACTTTGTTGGCATCTAAAAGGCCGACATCGAGCATGCCTTGCGCCAACACTTTGACCGTTGCTTCATGCGGATCTACAAAACGCGCGCCTTCATGCGTGGCTGCAATGGCAGCCTCTTGCGAGGCCAATACCAAGTCATAAAGTTCGCGTTGTGCCGAGCTGAATTTGCCGTTGGCAGGAAAGGTGCGTGTGATGTCGCTGGCATAGCCATCAAGCTCACAGCCCGCATCGATCAAAAC
Organism: uncultured Burkholderiales bacterium; assembly: GCA_903856875.1. GTDB lineage: Bacteria > Pseudomonadota > Gammaproteobacteria > Burkholderiales > Burkholderiaceae_C > Limnohabitans_A. Next base: position 1,110 of record CAIODE010000228.1, on the reverse strand, counting down.
CAAATCGCCGCTCAAAATAGGCGCCGCATCGGCGCGGTAGTGCAAGACACACGCATTGGCACCGCCGGCCACAATCGAGCCATACGCCGTGTACTGGGAGCCATGTTGGCGAAATTCGTGAAGCAGTTCGGCATCAAGGTGGTATTCACGCACATCTTGCCCTGCTCTGAGCATGCTTGCCGATCTTTTCATGGCGCGAATGTGCGCGCCCGCACTGATTTGAGAGGCACGGCGCATGATGTCCAGTTCATGCGCGTCTTTGACCAAACGCATTTCATCCAAAATGCCGCACACATCGCGTTGTTGCTCAGGGCACAGTGCGCCGTAGCGCACACGCGAGCGAACTGCGTTGAGACCTGTTTCAATGCGCGCAGACAAGTCTTTGTGGGTTGCAAAGGGATACCAAACAACCGACTTGTTTTCAAGCAGGGCGGGCAACTTGGCATCAAGGGCTGACACCGACCAAGCGGCATGCACGCCCAATTGAGATGGCGCCGCTTCAGGGCCCAATCGAACACCATCCCAAATTTCGCGTTCTAAATCTTTGGGCTGACAAAACAAAGTGGCGTGTCCGTCTGAATTTAAGACCAACCATGCATTGGGTTCGGTAAAACCCGTTAAGTAGTAAAAGTAACTGTCATGCCTGTACAAGAAATCACTGTCACGGTTGCGTTGGCGCTCTGGCGCAGTGGGAATAATGGCAATGCTGTTGGGGGCTTGCGCAGCCATCTTGGCAGCCAATTGAGCACGGCGGTTGGCGTACAAATTTGAATCAAGGGTCATATTGTGTTGTCTATCAAAGAACGATGAATGAGTTTAAGGTGTCCCAGGCAATTGGTTTAAGTCCCTTAAACGCTCAGGGGTACCTACATCCGTCCAAGCGCCCGTATAAAGGCTGGCACTCACCATACCGCGGTCCATGGCCGCCCGCAACAAGGGGGCCAACGGCGTAGCTTTGCCTTGCGGATTGCCTTCTGGCAAGCCCGTCAAGGCGGCGGTGAAGAACTCTTTTTTGTACAAGGCAAATGTGCTGAAAGTGAGCAAATTGGCCGTTTTGGGTAAGTTCAAAGCCAAGCCCTCAGAAGACAGTCCAAAATCTCCTTTTGGATT
>CAIODE010000227.1 GCA_903856875.1 uncultured Burkholderiales bacterium | reverse complement strand
TGCCATTCAGCAAACCGTTCAAGCAGCTTTTGACATAGCTCGCTTCACCGCTGAAGATCCTACTGCAGGCTTGCCTGATGAAGACGACATTGCCAAAGTTCAACCTGAATTGGATCTGTTTCATCCTTGGTCAATCAATAGCGAAGTTGCTGCCAAGTTAGCTTTGGCATGTGAAGCGGCAGCGCTTAAAACCAGTCGACGCATTACCAACAGCGAGGGCGCTGGCGTGTCAGCGCAGCAGAGTCATTTCTTCAGTGCGCACACACATGGTTTTCGGGGTGGATATGCCAGTTCTAGGCACAGCATGTCGGTGGCACCCATTGCTTCATTGCCTGGTAAACATGCTGAAATGCAACGCGATGCTTGGTACACATCGATGCGCGCTGCCGATCAAATGGCCACGCCGGAAGCGGTGGGTCGTTATGCCGCCGAACGCGCGCTAAGTCGTTTGGGCAGTCGAAAAATTCCAACCACAGAGTGCCCCGTTTTGTTTGAATCACCTCTGGCTGCTGGTTTGTTGGGCGGGTTTGTGCAAGCAGTCAGTGGTGGCTCGTTGTACCGCAAGAGCAGCTTCTTGTTGGACTCTATGGGCAAGCAAGTCTTTCCTAAACACATTGATATTTCTGAAGATCCCCATGTGTTGCGCGGCAAAGGCAGCTCGCCATTTGACGATGAAGGTGTGCGTGGCTTGAAGCGTAAAGTGGTCTCGGGTGGTCGTGTCGAAGGCTATTTCTTGAGCAGCTATTCAGCGCGCAAATTGGGCATGAAGACCACAGGCAATGCCGGTGGTTCACACAACTTGATCATGTCATCGAAGTTGACGCGTTCGAGTGATGACCTTAAGGCCATGCTGCAAAAATTAGGAACAGGTTTGTTTGTGATTGAACTCATGGGGCAGGGCGTGAATTACGTCACAGGTGACTACTCACGCGGTGCTTCTGGCTTCTGGGTTGAGAATGGCGAGATTGCTTTTCCAGTGCAAGAAATTACCATCGCAGGTAATTTGAAAACCATGTTCAAAGGCATTGAGGCTGTGGGCGCTGATGCTTACAACTACGGCGCTAAAACCATTGGCTCGGTCTTGATCAACCGGATGAAAATTGCAGGCTCTTGATGCTGGCACCTGAGTTGTTGGCTGCAATGGCCTCGGGCTGTTGGGCCATCGGTGCTTTGTTCTCTGCCAATGCCGCTTCTGAAATGGGGGCGTTTGCTTTCACGCGATGGCGTTTGTTTTTTGCCATGTGTTTGTTGTGGCTCGCCGCGATTTATGTAGGACGTTGGCCTGAACTTACTTTTGAAAGCATCGCTTGGCTTTCTGTTTCCAGTTGGATTGGCATCTTGGTGGGCGATACCGCGTTGTTCGTCTGCATGAACAGACTCGGGCCACGTCGCTCGGGTGTTTTGTTTGCCACGCACGCGCTTTTTTCTGCTCTATTGGCTTGGTTGGTCTTGGGTGAAACACTTTGGGGCTGGATGCTGATGGGCAGTGGCGTTTTGGTCTCAGGCGTCATGGTGGCCACTTTGTGGGGCAGGCGCGAAGAAGAAACGCACGTTTGGGAAAACACAAGCGGCACGCTTTGGATAGGCGTTGCCATGGGTTTGCTGGCAGCTGTGGGTCAGGCTGTTGCCGCCCTGATGCTAAAACCCCTGATGAGTTCGGGTGTGGATGCAGTGTCTGCATCAGCAGTGCGCGCCACAGCCAGCTTTGGAGCACACCTTTTGTTATTTTGGTTTGGCTTGGGCTTGTCTAAGTTGAAGAACCCGCTCAACTGGAAAAATTTGCTGAACACTGCCTTGAGCGCCACCGTGTCCATGGTGATTGGCATGACCTTGATTCTGCAAGCATTGAAGACAGGTCAAGCCAACTTGGTGGCCATCTTCTCATCGATTGCTCCAGTTTTGTTGTTGCCCCTTTTGTGGATCGTCTATCGCCGCAAACCTGCATCTGGCGCTTGGTGGGGTGGCGCCATGACCGTGATCGGCAGCGCCATGATCATGAGCGCGAAAATTTAATTGGGGTCAGAGCAACATTAATTTCCAATCTAAGGGGCTAAGAACTAAGGGGG
>CAIODE010000226.1 GCA_903856875.1 uncultured Burkholderiales bacterium | reverse complement strand
GGTGTTGAAGAAAACCAAGTCGCCTGGCTTGAGCTCATTGCGATTGATTTCTTCAGTGACCTTGGCTTGTTCCTCAGCTCTTCGAGGCAATACCAAGCCTACAGACTTTTCATACATGTAGCGCACAAAGCCGCTGCAATCAAAGCCTTTTTCTTCGCTGGTACCGCCCCTTTTGTAGGGCACGCCCAAAAGGCCCATAGCTTGGATGACAAGCTCTGAGGCTCTGCCGCCAAAGGTGTTGCGAGCAGATTGAAGAGGCCCCCCCAATTGGTTGCTGATTTGCTGTGTCAGTTGATCGGTCATTTGGAAGACCAAGCCCCGCTCTTTGAGCATGCGGTCAAGATCATCCTCAGCGGGAGCTGCCAAGGCTGCCGTTGTCAGAAATACCAGTCCACATAGAATCAAGCGCATAACTTCTCAGTTTAATGCCATCTTCAATGGGTTGACACCCCCCAATTGAGACTAGCAGGACTGAGAATTTTGATTAATTTGCCCCGAGGTCTAAATATGCTGCTTGAAGTTGAATCCTCTCAATTGGTTCTGGTTGACTACCAATTGAAATTAATGTCCGCCATGAAGGACGCCCACGCTGTTTGGCAGCGAGCTGAAGTTTTGGCCCGGACAGCCAAACTCCTCAATGTCCCAGTTTGGGCCACAGAGCAAAATCCATCATGGCTAGGCGAAACATCGCCAGAGATTCGTCAGCATTGCCAACGTGTGCTGGCCAAAATGGCTTTCAGTGGCATGGAGGAGGGCTTGGGGGAATGGCTCAGTCCACCTGCGCCTTCAGCGCCGAAGGGCAATGCTCGCAGTTTGCCAAGACACTTGCAAAAGCCCACAGAACCTGATGCCGGACCTTCAGTGGTCATTGCGGGCTGTGAAGCGCATGTCTGCTTGCTGCAAACCGCATTGGATTTGCTGGAGGATGAGTTTGAAGTTTGGGTTGTGACAGATGCCTGTGCTTCTCGCACCGATCGCGACCGCGATGCTGCATTTGACCGTTTGGCAGGTGCGGGCGCTGAGCTTTTAACCACCGAAATGGTGCTTTTTGAATGGCTCCGATCAGCGGAGAACCCCGAATTCGAACAAGTGCAGACTTGGATCAAAGCCTTGGTTTAAGGTGATATTCATACGGCCAATGGTGCCAAAGTCAGTTTGCAGCAAGTCCCTCATGAATAATTATGAATTCAAAAGTTAAGCAATGCTTTAGGAAACACCATGGCTCAATTTGCAGATTTTCACAAACGTTCAATTCAGGACCGTGATGCGTTCTGGGCTGAGCAAGCCAAACACATTGAGTGGCACAAAGCGCCTCAAGAAATTTGTGATTACAGCAATCCACCCTTTGCCAAATGGTTCAAGGGCGGCGAAACCAATTTGTGTCACAACGCAGTCGATCGGCATTTGAAAGATCGCGGCGACCAAGCTGCGCTGATTTTTGTTTCAACAGAAACCGACCAAGAGGTCACTTATACCTACAAGCAGTTGCATGCTGAAGTGCAACGCATGGCGGCATCTTTTTTGTCATTGGGCGTGAAAAAGGGCGACCGTGTTTTGATTTACATGCCCATGATTGCCGAGGCTTCCTTTGCCATGTTGGCTTGCGCGCGCATTGGCGCCATTCATTCTGTGGTGTTTGGTGGCTTTGCTTCTGGTTCATTGGCCTCTCGCATTGAAGATGCTTCACCTAAGGTGATTGTCAGTGCCGATGCAGGTTCTCGGGGTGGCAAAGTTGTGGTTTACAAACCCTT
>CAIODE010000225.1 GCA_903856875.1 uncultured Burkholderiales bacterium | reverse complement strand
TGCCAAAGTTGCGCGCCAAGCCGCGCATCATCAAGATGGAAAAAATAATATTCACAAAAGGAATGCAAAGCAGCACCCACCACCCCCATGCAGAGGCGAACAGGTTGTTCGCCTTTTGTCTTTTTGAGACATTTACAGCGTCAATAGACAGAGAGTTCTTACATGTTTGATTTTGTCCGTAACAACACCAAGATCATGATGGGCTTATTGTTCCTGCTCATCATTCCTTCCTTCGTCTTGTTTGGTCTTGAAGGTTATAGCCGTTTCAACGACAAAGGGACCGTCGTTGCCAAGGTCAACGGTAACAAAATCAGCCAAACTGAGTGGGATGCTGCGCACAAGCGGGAAGTCGATCGAATTCGGGCCTCCATGCCCACGATTGATGTCAAATTGTTTGACACGCCAGAAGCAAAGTACGCCACGCTAGACCGATTGGTTCGTGACCAGGTTATTTCAGCAGCAGCTCAAAAACTGCAGTTGGTGGCCAGCGACACCCGATTGGCGCGCGAGTTGCAGCAAAGCCCTGCCATCGCGGCTTTGCGCACCCCCGATGGCAAGCTTGACATGGAGCGTTACAAACAACTCGCAGCCTCTCAGGGTATGACACCAGAAATGTTTGAAATGCAAGTGCGTGCAGATTTGTCCAATCGGCAAGTCATTCAAGGTGTTCAATCATCTGCCTACGCAACTTCTGCGCAAACGCAAACGGCCATGAACGCTTTCATGCAAAGACGTGAAGTTCAAATTTTGAACTTTCCAGCTGCTGATTACCTCGGAAAAATCACGGTCTCTGATGCTGATTTGCAGGCTTACTACGATAAAAACAAAGACAAATACCAATCGGCTGAGTCCGCTGACATCGAGTATGTTGTTCTCGACATTGAAACCCTGCGTCAATCGATGAATTTGAACGAACAAGACTTGAAGTCTTACTACGAGCAAAACTTGCAGCGTTTGTCTAGCAAAGAAGAGCGTCGTGCCAGTCATATTTTGATCACCGCAGCCAAGGATGCGCCTGAAGCTGAGAAAAAAACAGCTCGTGCCAAGGCTGAAGAATTGTTGAAATTGGTCAAAGCCAAGCCTGCCAGCTTCGCCGATGTGGCTCGTAAAAACTCGCAAGATCCCGGTTCCGCTGTCAAAGGGGGTGACTTGGACTTCTTCGGTCGTGGTGCCATGGTGAAAGCATTTGAAGATGCGGCATTCAGTATGAAAAAGTCAGACATCAGCGACTTGGTTGAGTCGGAGTTTGGATATCACATCATTCAACTCACAGACATCAAGGCCGCGAAGGCACAAAGTTTTGAGTCGCTGCGCCCCACCATGGAAGCAGACTTGAAGAAACAACAAGCCCAGCGTAAATATGCCGAGCTGGCAGAAACATTTACCAACATGGTCTACGAGCAGTCTGACAGCTTGAAGCCTGTGGCAGACAAGCTCAAACTCAGCATCCAAAAGGCCAGTCAAGTGACGCGCCAACCTGCGCAAGCGTTACATACCAAGGGTCTATTAAGTCATCCAGGTTTGTTGCAAGCGCTGTTTAATGAAGCATCCTTGCAAAAGCAACGCAACACAGAAGCCATTGAGGTGGCACCTAGCACCCTGGTTTCTGCCCGTGTTGTGAAGCATCAGCCTGCAGCCACCTTGCCCTTTGTTGAAGTGAAAGAATTTGTGAAGCGTGCTTTAACTCAGGAAAAGGCCGCTGAGATGGCCAAGGCCCAAGGCGAGCAACGTTTGTCTGCGCTCAAAGCCAGCACAGGTACTGACAATTTGCCCAATGCCTTCGTGATCTCACGCGAAAAAACTCAAAAGCAATTGCCCAAAGTGGTTGATGCTGTTCTGCGCGCCGATCCCAACAAGTTGCCCTCAGTCAGTGGCGTAGATTTGGGCAGCCAAGGTTTTGCGGTGGTTCGTGTGACCAAGATCCTGCCACCTGAAGCTGAAAACAAAGAACTCATGATGCAGGCCCAGCAGCAATTCACCCAGCTTTGGGGCACAGCTGAAACGCAGGCCTACATAGCCCAGTTAAAGACCCAGATGAAGGCCGAAATCTTGGTACCTAAACCCAGTGCTGCAAAGCCAAAGACAGAGGCGCAGGGGGCCTGAGGGAAAAAAAGTTTCGGCTATAATCCCGCTTCTACGGTGGCTGTAGCTCAGTTGGTAGAGTCCAGGATTGTGATTCCTGTTGTCGTGGGTTCGAGCCCCATCAGCCACCCCATATAAACCAAGCACTTAGCCCAGCCCTTATCGGTTGGGCTTTTTGCTTTCTGGGAACTTGTA
>CAIODE010000224.1 GCA_903856875.1 uncultured Burkholderiales bacterium | reverse complement strand
GGCCAAAGTTGGGCGGGCTATTGGGCGGCCATCATGGGCTATACCGAAAAGGATCGGATACGGGGAACGGTGGTGCACGGAGTGGGCATTCATGGTTATTTTTCACCCGAATGGCAAAGCAAAGGCCTCAGCACAGAGGAGTACTTGTTTGATTTGCTGCCTGCGCGTTCTGCGGTCTACGGGGTCAACACGCGAGAGGAATTTCTAGCCTACGGGCCACGCATGTCGCTGTTGGCCCAAGGCTATTTAGACAAACCTTCAGCCCCTATGCTGGTTATCAATGGTTTGAAAGATACGCAGCAACCCATCGACGACCTTTTCCTGCTCATGAGCCGTGGCGATCCCAAAGACGTCTGGATGAATCCTGCAGGAGGGCATATGGGGAGATCACCCAAATGGTCTGCGCCTGAAATTACACAGAAGGTCGTATTTCCATGGGTGCAGAGAAAGTTGCAACCTTAGAGCCATTTCAATCTTGATCAATAAGGCTTGTTCTCTGGCATATTTTTATCAAGTGCTTGTCGGCTGATTCAGTTGCGGCAATTCACAATTGTTCAAATAAATTCTTAAAAAATTAGAACTTTTAAAATGACAACCGTACTTGAAACTTGGATGGCCGAAGAAGCGCAAGTGATGGCTATTCTGGCGGCAGGTCAAGGCGAAGGTGTTGCCACGCGCGAACAAATTTCAGGCAAAACAGGCCTTGAAACAATGCAAGCTATTTTGCGAGGCGAATTGCCGTCCGCACCGATTGGCAACACAATGAACTTTTGTTTGATTCATTTGGAAGAGGGCAAAACTATTTTTCAAGGCGCGCCCAAGCCCGCATTTTTCAACCCCTTGGGCACCATTCATGGAGGATGGATTGCGACCTTGCTAGACTCTGCATTGGGCTGCGCCGTACACACCAAAATGCCCGTAGGCCGTGCTTACACCACAGCTGAGTTGAGCGTGAACATGGTGCGCGCTTTATCGCCCAAGGTTGAGCGCGTGCGGGCCATTGCGAATGTGCTTCACTGTGGTCGGCAATTGGCCACAGCAGAAGCCAAGTTGGTGGGGCCGGATGGCACTTTGTATGCCCATGCTACTACCACTTGTTTAGTTTTTGAGATGAAGTGAATCTAGAACGGAATTGAGATCTGCACCAGAGTAATGCGGCCGTGGCGTCAGCGCTTCAAACGGTAAGCCTTGCCGATTCACCCAATGCGTTGTGAAACCAAACCAAGTGGCGCCTAAGGCATCCCATGCGTTGCTTGATACAAACAAGATTTCATCTTTGTTCACAGGAATGGTTTGTTGAACCAAGCCATAACTTTCAGGAGAGGTCTTAAATAGGCGAATGAGATCGACTGAAATAACATGTTCTAAAACATCTTCCATGCCTGCGCTTTTCACAGCAGAAGCAAGCATGTCCACACTACCATTTGACAAGATGGCTGTTATGAGACCCATGCCTTTGATCTTTTGAAGCACTGCCAAATTTTCTGGGAAAGGCGAAAGGCGCGCATATTGCTGCATCAGTTTTTCAATCTGCCCAGTTTCACGTTCTAGTTTGAGTCGGTCTAAGGTGTATTCCAATGATAAGCGGGTGAGTTCCCAAAAAGGGCGGAAGTACTGGCTGCCCAATGTGCTGTGCGGATCTGATTGCGTAATCAGCCTTGTGTATTCAATTTGCTTGTCGCGCCACTTGATTGCGATATCAGCACCTTGCCCAGGGTAGAACGCTTCAGCCAAGACTTGGATGGAG
>CAIODE010000223.1 GCA_903856875.1 uncultured Burkholderiales bacterium | reverse complement strand
GGGCTTACTTGAGTCCTTGGATTACAAGACCATCGATGTGTCTACCTTTGCACCCGGCCTCACGCAAGAGCATTGCGTCGGTGGCGATGTGTTCTCTACGGTCTTAGCTTGGAACACAAAAACGTATGGCAAAAATGGTCCTCAAAGTTGGGCTGATTTTTGGGATGTGAAAAAATTCCCTGGCAAGCGTTCTTATCGCAAAGGCGTTGCCGGTGCTCTTGAGCCAGCATTGATGGCAGACGGTGTGCCTCCCAACAAGGTCTATGAGGTGCTCTCAGCACCTGGCGGTATAGAGCGTGCCATTAAGAAAATTAAAGAACTGAAACCTCATATTGCTGTTTGGTGGTCATCGGGTGCGCAACACGCACAACTGATGAAGGATGGCGAAGTGGACATGGTCACAGGATGGAATGGTCGCTTTGATGTGGTCGCCAAGGATGGTGCTCAAGTTGCTTACACCTTCAACCAAGCCTTGTTAGATTACGACTGCTTCGGCGTGGCCAAGGGTGCGCCCAATAAAGCCTTGGCCATGAAATTTTTGAATGAAATTAGCAAACCGCAATACCAAGCTGAGTTCACCAAGTACATCACTTATGGACCGACCAATAAAAAAGCCTATGAAGGTTCTGCCATTAGCCCGGCCTATGCCAAAACTTTACCTTCGCATCCAGACAATGCTGTCAAACAAGTGCCGATTGATTTGGCTTGGTACACCAAGTTTGAGGGCCGAGCCTCCGAACTTTATCAAAACATGTTGACTGAATAATTTTTGAAAATTGCCTGTGAAAAACGCCTCTCTGCCAATTTCCATTGAAAAGATTACAAAAAAGTACGGTTCAACTTATGCTTTAGATCATGTTGATTTGGAAATTCGAAGTGGTGAGTTTTTAACCTTGCTAGGGCCTTCGGGCTCTGGCAAGACCACTCTCCTAACGGTATTGGCTGGCTTTACGAGACCCGATGGCGGAAGTGTTAAGTTTGGCGATACAGAGATGGTCTGTGTGCCGCCCCATCAACGCGATGTGGGCATGGTCTTCCAAAATTACGCCTTATTTCCCCATATGACTGTGGCAGAGAATGTGGCTTATCCTCTGAAGATCAGGGGCGTGAAAGGGCTGCAAGCCCAAGAGCGAGTCGAGCGATCGCTCGAGATGGTTCGATTGGGAGGCTACGGAAAACGCGGCATTGACCAATTGTCGGGTGGTCAAAAGCAACGTGTGGCGCTGGCCAGAGCCATGGTCTTTGAGCCTCGCATCATGCTCATGGACGAACCGCTTTCTGCGCTGGACAAACAACTGCGCGAGCACATGCAAATTGAATTGCGGCAGTTGCATGAAAAATTAGGCATGACGACGGTCTACGTGACGCATGATCAGCGTGAAGCTTTGACCATGTCAGATCGAATTGCGGTGATTAATTTCGGCAAAATCATGCAACTCGATACGCCGCGTGCCATTTACGAAAGACCGCTGAATAAATTTGTGGCCGAGTTCATTGGTGAATCTACCTTTTTACCAGTGCAAATTGAAAAGGGTATTGCTAGGTTTTCAAATTTCTCTTTCAAGACCCTTCACAACGACTCTCGTCATGGCTCTGCACTTCTCATGCTTCGGCCAGAACGTCTTAAGGTCTTAGGGGAACAAGAAAATTCAAACTCTGAGTTCAATGAATTTTCAGCTCAATTGGTTCATGTGGTTTATCAAGGTGACAGTTCTTTGCTGGAAGTGAAGCTGCCCGACGAGACGGTAGTTCAGGTTCGCATGCCTTCAATTGAATTGCAAAACCATCAAAACCTGTTACCTGGCGCATTGCTTCGGATTGCTGTATCGGTACAGGACACGGTGGTTTTAAGCGCAGAGGGGGGTACTTCTTGAGCGAATTGCCCAATGCACTGGCGCTAAAGCGCGCCGACAGCATTGAGCGGATGTGGCTGCTGGGCTTGGTAACCCCAGCCATGTTGCTCATTGTGGTCACCATGGTCCTGCCAGTGGGTTGGCTTTTTTACCTGTCATTGTTGTCAGATACCGGTGCTTACACCACTGAACACTATGTGCGCATGTGGGAACAACCTTCCTACTTCAGAACCTTTCGGGCAACATTTGAGGTGAGCATCATGACCACCGCCATTTGCATTGTCATTGGCTACCCATTGGCTTATTTTTTATCGGAGTTGCCTAAGCGTGCGGCCAACCTTTGCATGATTGCGGTTCTCTTGCCTTTGTGGACATCGCTATTGGTTCGGACTTACGCATGGCTTGTGTTGTTGCAACGCAAGGGGCTCATTAACAAGTGGGCCATCGAATTAGGTTTGTGGACTGAGCCCATTGCTTTGGTTCACAACATGTTGGGCACACTCATTGGAACGGTCCATGTGATGTTGCCCTTTTTAATTTTGCCGCTGTACTCTTCCATGCGAGCCATCGACCGAAATTATCTTCGTGCTGCCGCCAATTTAGGGGCTAGCCCCCTGAAAACATTTTGGTCCGTCTTCTTTCCATTGGCTCTGCCGGGAATGGCTACTGGCGCCTTGATTGTTTTCATT
>CAIODE010000222.1 GCA_903856875.1 uncultured Burkholderiales bacterium | reverse complement strand
TGGGCAACCCCAGCAACATGGACGTCATCATGGGCAGTATCTTGTTCATCACCTTGCTGGAAGCCACAAGGCGGTCCATGGGTTGGCCACTGACACTCATTGCCCTTGGCTTTTCGGTGTATGCACGTTTAGGCCCCTACTTCCCCGGATTACTGAAGCATGCGGGCGCCAATTGGTCCATGATGATCAATCACCAATACCTCACCAGCCAAGGCATTTACGGCGTGGCGGTGGGCGTGGTGGCCACCTACGTTTTCCACTTCGTGTTGTTTGGCGTCATGGCCACGCGCATTGGCTTAGGCCAATTGTTCCTAGACGTAGCTTCCAGCATTGCCGGTCGTTATGCAGGCGGCCCTGCCAAGGTCAGCGTGTTTGGTTCTGCTTTGTTTGGCATGCTCAGTGGCTCGTCGGTAGCCAATGCCGTCACGGTGGGTTCACTCACCATTCCCGCCATGATTCGCGTGGGCTACAAAAAACACTTTGCTGCAGCGGTTGAAGCAGCGTCATCCACGGGCGGCCAAATTACGCCACCTGTTTTGGGTGCCGCAGCGTTCTTGATGATTGAATTCTTGAACGTGCCTTATCAAACCATCGTCGCCGCATCTGTGGTGCCAGCCTTCATGCACTTCTTCGGCGTGTTCATGCAAGTTCACTTTGAAGCCAAGCGTTACGGCCTGCGTGGCCTGACCGAAGAAGAAATGCCTCGATTGCGTGAGTCATTGCAAATGCGCTGGCCCACCCTCATTCCTCTCGTTTTATTGATCAGCATTTTAGTTTCTGGTCGCACACCTTATCTGGCTGCATTCGTTGGTATCAGCTCTTGCGCCATTGTGGGCATGTCTACCAAGATCAGTGGCAATCAGTTGAAAAACTGGGGTCTCTTGGTGTTGATGCACGGCATCTTGATGACCATTGCTTTATCTGACTTCGGCAATGACAACAGCACCATCAAATTGGTCTTGTTTGCAGTGGCTTTGGCGGTCGGTTCTGCAGCTTACATTTGGGCGGGTGTGCGAGGGCGCATTGAACCCCATGTTTTGGTGGAGGCACTTGAAACAGGCGCCAAATATGCGTTGGCAGTAGGTGCAGCCGCTGCCACTGTCGGCATCGTGATTGGTGTGGTCACCCTCACAGGCGTGGGGTTCAAAATCAGCTACATCATCACCCAAGCTGCGCAAAGTATTTCAGCTGTCATGGGTGGCGTGATTCCCTCTGAATGGATGTCCCTGAACACCATCACCTTGCTGGCTGCACTCATCATGACGGGCTTGGTTTGCATTTTGATGGGCTGCGGTGTACCCACTACAGCGACTTACATCATCATGGTGACAGTTGCAGCTCCTACCTTGGTTGGCCTTGGTGTCGAGCCCTTGGTGGCCCACTTCTTTGTCTTTTATTACGGTGTACTGGCCGATATCACACCGCCAGTAGCCTTGGCAGCCTATGCTGCGGCAGGCATGGCAGGCAGTGACCCGTTTAAAACCGGCAATACAGCTTTCCGCTTGGGCTTGGCCAAAGCCTTGGTGCCCTTTGTCTTTGTGTTTTCACCCTCTTTGTTGTTAGTGGCTAAGGGCTTCACATGGGAAAGCTTCATCATCACCTTCACAGGTTGTGTGATGGGCATCACACTCATGGCTGCAGCGCTCAGCAAATTCTTCATGGTGGAAATGAAGCGTTGGGAACAATTGTCTTGTTTGTTCGCCGCCTTGCTGATGATTGCGCCAAGCCTGACCGCCACCATCGTCGGCGTGATCCTTGTCATTCCCATGATGGTCAATCAATTTCGAAGGGCCAAGCTGGCTTAAATTGAATGCAGTTCACTTCACATTTGAGGACTGACTTACCTCTGTGTTTAATTCAAAGCATTTGCAATTTCGCAAGGGCTTTTTTTCATTGGCTGGCTGCAGACAGCAGCACAGGAACATCGCGCAAACTCAACACCTTCAGGCCTGTGGCCAATTCAATGGCAGCTTGATAAGGCGGCAAGTTGGTGCACTCTAAAACGAGCGTCTTCAGATGCGGCGCAGATTGCTTCAGTTGCATTGCAGCTGAAACCACTTCGCGTTGTGCAAGTTGTCCATCCATGTTTGCTTGATTGCCCAAAATGCTTCGGCAAAAATGACTGTCAGGTGAGAGCCCACGCACCACCAATCTGCTCAATTGGCCTTCATAAACGCCAGCGCCTTGCCAGTGCATGGGCGTCAGGCTGTTGGCATCAATGCTCAAAACGCCCACCTGATCCTCTTTCAATAAGAGTTCAGGCAATAGGCACAAACTTGAGGTCATGACCGGTACAGATGTCAAAGACTGCAAATCTTTTTGCCAAAGAACCAAAAATCCACAACTGGTGGTGATGGCGCTTGCACCATTTTGAGCCAAGCCTTGAACCGCCTTACCAAATGCAGGTGCAAATGCACTTTGTGCAAAGTTTTCCTGTTGCTGCACGATCAATTGCGGCAAAGCGCCATGAACTACCACCTCTTGCACCTGTGGCCCCCAGCTGCTGGCCAGGCCCAAATCGCCTGGTAACCTGGGAAAAAGTGTGTCCAGTTTAATCAAGCCCAAAAATTTATGGGGTAAAGAGGTAGAAGCCGACATTGTTTTTGGGTTTATGCTTGTGAATCTTTCATTTTTGATTTTCTAGGAGAAAGCATGATTCGCAAAGCACTCATTTGTCTTTTCAGCATGACCGCCATCGGTTCCGTCATGGCCCAAACCAAGTGGGACTTGCCTGCTGCCTACGCCGCATCCAACTTTCACACCGAAAATCTGACGCAGTTTGCGGCCGATATCGACAAAGCCACCAATGGCAAACTCAAAATCACAGTGCACGCCAACGCGTCATTGTTCAAGGCCAATGAAATCAAACGCGCCGTTCAAGGCGGACAGGCGCCAATTGGCGAAGTGTTATTGGCCAACTTTGAAAACGAGAACCCACTGTACGGCGCTGATGGCATTCCCTTTTTGGCCACCAGTTATGCAGATTCCAAGCGTTTGGCCGATATTCAAAAACCTTACCTCGACAAATTGCTCGGCACACAAGGCATGAAGCTTTTGTTCGCAGTGGCTTGGCCACCCCAAGGCATTTATGTGAAAAAAGAAATCTCTTCTGTGGCCGACATGCGCGGTTTGAAGTGGCGCGCCTACAGCCCTGCCACGGGAAAGATTGCTGAATTAATTGGCGCTCAACCCGTCACCATTCAAGCCGCCGAGTTGTCCCAAGCCTTGGCCACAGGTGTGGTTGAAAGCTACATGAGCTCAGGCTCTACAGGCTATGACAGCAAAACTTACGAAAGCATCAAGTACTGGTACGACACACAAGCTTGGCTACCCAAGAATGCTGTCATTGTGAACAAAAAAGCCTTTGATGCCCTCGATGCCAGCACGCAAGCAGCCGTGCTTAAAGCTGCTGCAGATGCTGAAACACGCGGCTGGAAAATCAGCGAAGAGAAAAACGACTGGTACAAAAAAGCCTTGGCCGAAAAAGGCATGAAGATCATGACGCCCTCACCCAAACTGATTGCCGACTTGAAACAAGTGGGCTCTATCATGTTGACCGATTGGCAAAAAAAAGCGGGGCCTGATGGGGAAGCCATGATTGCTGCATACAACAAAGCTTCTGCTGCCGCGGCCAAGCCTGCTGCCAAGAAGTAATTCATGCGTCGCTTTTTGGATCGACTGTATCTTTGGTCAGGGTACTTAGGTGCCCTGTTCATTGTGGGCATTTGCGCCGCAATGATCGGTCAAAGTATCTTGCGTGAGTTAGGGGTTCGCACGGGTGCAGTCAACGACGTTGTTTCGTGGTTTTGCGCTGCAGCGGCATTTTTCACCATGGCTCATGCCTTCAAACATGGCGACTTTGTTCGCGTTACTCTGTTGCTTGAATCTGCAACGCCTGTCAATCGCAGACGTCTTGAATTGGTTTCTTTGCTAATCGGCTGCATTGCCACTGCTTACTTGGCATGGTCGGCCTGCTTGTTTACCTATGAGAGTTGGGAATTCAATGACATGGCGCAAGGCATGTTGCCGATGCCCTTGTGGATTCCTCAATTGAGTTTTGCATTTGGTTCCGTGTTGTTGTGGGTTGCCGTTGTCGATGAATTGATATTGGTTATGCGCGGCGAGACCCCTACTTTTGTTCGCGCTGTGGAAGAACGCCACGCCAAGGGCGACTTTTCATCGGACATCTGACACTGTGACTACTTTAGCTATTGGCGGTTTGCTGCTGTTCATCATGCTGATCTTGTTAAGCGGCGGCGTTTGGATTGCCATGACCCTGGCCATTTGCGGCTGGGTTGGGCAAGAATTTTTCACCACCACTCAGCCCGGTAAGAACTTGTTTTCTGCTTTTTGGGAAAGCAATGCATCTTGGGAATTGGCTGCCCTGCCCCTGTTTGTTTGGATGGGCGAGATTCTGTTTCGAACCAAATTGAGCGAAGAAATGTTTGAAGGCCTAAGGCCATGGTTGAACCGCATACCCGGGCGCTTGATGCACACCACCGTGCTGGGTTGTGGCATTTTTGGCTCAGTCTCCGGCTCTTCTGCAGCCACATGCGCCACCATCAGCAAAGTGGCACTGCCTGAACTTATGAAGCGCGGCTATGACGAAAAAATTGCACTCGGCGCCTTGGCCACTGCTGGCACCTTAGGCATTTTGATCCCACCCTCCATCACCATGGTGGTGTATGCGGTGGCTGCGGACGCATCCATCATTCGCATTTTCTTGGCCGGTTTTTTGCCAGGCTTTTTGCTCATGGCTTTGTTCAGTGGCTACATCATTTGGTGGAGCCTGCGCAATCCAGACAAGGTGCCTGCTGCCGACCCACCCTCCACTTTCCTTGAAAAAATCAAACAATCTGGCAACCTGATTCCTTGTGGTGCCTTGATTGTTTTCGTTTGCTGGGTCTTGATTGCTGGCTATGCCACCGCCACAGAATGCGCAGCCTATGGCGTGGCAGGCTCCCTTGCCCTGGCAATCTGGTCGCGCAGCCTAACCTGGGAAAACTTCTGTGAAGGATTGATGGGCACCACTCGCACCAGTTGCATGATCATGTTCATCTTGGCAGGCGCCGCATTTCTGACCAAAACCATGGCTTTCACGGGCATTCCCAGAGAATTGGCCGATTGGGTCAATAGCATGCAGCTTTCACCCATGGCCCTGATCGCTGTTCTTACTGTGGTGTACCTCATTTTAGGAACTGCACTTGATGGCATCAGCATGATTGTGCTCACCAGCGCGGTGGTTTTACCCATGATTCAAAAGGCTGGCTTCGACCTCATTTGGTTTGGTATTTTCATTGTCTTGCTGGTTGAAATTGCCGAGGTCACGCCACCTGTCGGCTTTAACTTGTTTGTGCTTCAAAACATGACAGGCAAAGACAGCAACACCATCGCCAAGGCCGCCATACCATTCTTCTTATGCCTGGTGGTCTGCATTGTTTTGATTACCGTTTTCCCCCAAATCGTGACCTATTTGCCCGATTTGGTCATGGGGGCGGACAAATAGTTTTCAGTCTTTTTGAAGCTTTTACGACAGAAACAATTGACCGCCTTCAAACAAGCAATGGGTCATAAGGGAAAGTCCTTAAAAGCAAGGGTGCAAGGGCGTGATCTACTGGAGAACAAATTCACCCTCAGGAGTCACGCATGCAGGTTCAAATGAAGGTCAACGGCAAATCAGTGTCCGTTGACGCAGCCCCCAATACATTGCTTGTCAACGCACTGCGCGAGCATCTCAAACTCACTGGCACCCACGTCGGTTGCGACACCGCCCAATGCGGTGCTTGTACCGTTCATGTCAACGGCCGTGCCGTCAAGTCATGCAACATGCTCACCGCCCAAGCCCAAGGCGCTGAAATTACCACCATTGAAGGCTTGGCTCATGCCGATGGCACCATGCACCCCATGCAAGCCGCCTTCAAAGAATGCCATGGTTTGCAGTGCGGTTTTTGCACCACCGGCATGGTCATGAGCGCGGTTGACATTGCCAACCGCCACCCCAAGGCCAGCGAATTAGAAATTCGCGAATTGCTCGAAGGCAATCTGTGCCGTTGCACCGGTTACCAAAACATTGTCAAAGCCGTGCAGCAGGGTTCTGCTGCAATGAACGCTTAAGGAGCTCACCATGGGTGCATCAGATTTCTCCAAACTTCCTCATATCGGTGAGTCCTTGCGTCGCAAGGAAGACTACCGCTTCCTCACAGGCGCTGGCAATTACACCGACGACATTCGCCTTGACAACATGACGCACGCCGTGTTCGTGCGTTCGCCTCATGCTCACGCCAACATCAAAAGCGTCAACAAGGCCAAAGCCTTGGCAGCGCCTGGTGTGGTGGCCGTGCTAGACGGACCCGATGTGGTCGATGCCAAGATCAATGGCCTGCCTTGCGGCTGGCTCATTACCGACACCAGTGGCAAGCCCATGAACGAGCCGCCTCACCCCATTCTTGCCAATGGCAAGGTGCGCTATGTGGGCGACCACGTGGCCATGGTGGTAGCAGAAACTTTGGAACAGGCTAAGAACGCTGCCGAGTTGGTGGAAGTTGAATACGACGTACTGCCTGCAGTGGTCGATGTGCGCCATGCCAAAAAGGCCACCGCCCTTCACGCCGAAGCGCCCGATAACCATTGCTACAACTGGGCCATCGGCGACAAAGCTGCTGTCGATGCTGCGTTTGCAGGTGCCGCTCATGTTACCAAGCTGGATTTGATCAACAACCGCTTAGCTCCCAACCCCATGGAGCCACGCGCCGCCATTGGCAGTTACAACCGCGCCAGCGACGAATACACACTGTATGTGTCCAATCAAAATCCGCACGTTGAGCGTTTGCTCATGACAGCCTTTGTTTTGGGCTTGCCCGAACACAAAGTGCGCGTCATTGCCCCCGATGTGGGCGGCGGTTTTGGCGCCAAGATCTATTTGTATGCCGAAGATGTTTGCCTAACATGGGCTTCTAAAAAGCTCAACCGCAACATCAAATGGAATTGCGACCGTTCAGAAGCTTTCTTAAGCGATGCCCACGGCCGAGATCACTCCAGCCACGCAGAATTGGCCCTCGACAAAGATGGCAAGTTCTTAGCATTGAGAGTTCACACAGATGCCAACCTTGGCGCCTACCTTTCAACATTCTCTACTTGCGTTCCAACCATTCTTTACGCCACCTTGTTGGCGGGGCAATACGCCACACCACAGGTTTACGTGGAAGTAGACGCTTGGTTCACCAACACTGCGCCAGTCGATGCCTACCGAGGCGCAGGTCGCCCTGAAGCCACTTACTTGCTTGAACGCATAGTGTCTCGTGCCGCTTGGGAATTGGGCATGACCCAAGACGCCATTCGCAGCAAGAACTTCATCACTCAGTTCCCTTACCAAACGCCAGTGGCTTTACAGTATGACACCGGCGATTTCCACGCCCTCATGAACCATGCCAACAAATTGGGCGATGTGGCAGGCTTTGCACAGCGTAAAACGGCCAGCGCCGCCAAAGGTTTGCTGCGCGGCATTGGTTACTCCAGCTACATCGAAGCTTGCGGCTTGGCCCCAAGTAATGTGGCGGGCGCATTAGGCGCTCGCGCAGGTTTGTTTGAGTGCGGCGAAGTACGCGTGCACCCAACAGGCAGCGTCACTGTGTTCACTGGTTCACACAGCCACGGCCAAGGCCACGAAACCACGTTTGCACAAGTGGTGGCAGCGCGCTTGGGCATTCCGGTTGAAAACGTCGACATCGTTCACGGCGACACCGGCCGCGTGCCTTTTGGCATGGGCACTTATGGCTCACGCTCTATTTCTGTTGGCGGCTCTGCCATCATGCGTGCCCTCGACAAGATTGAAGCCAAGGCCAAGAAAATTGCAGCCCACCTCATGGAAGCAGGTGACGCCGACATTGATTTTGCCAATGGTGAATTCAGCGTCAAAGGCACCGACAAGAAAATTCCATTTGGCAGCGTTGCGCTCACCGCTTATGTGCCGCACAACTATCCTTTGGACAAGTTGGAGCCTGGCCTGAACGAAACTGCCTTCTACGACCCCACCAACTTCACTTTCCCTGCAGGCACTTACATCTGCGAGGTCGAAATTGATCCTGAAACGGGTGTCACCAAAATCGACAAGTTCACCGCAGTCGACGACTTTGGCACCATCATCATCCCCATGATTGTGGAAGGCCAAGTGCACGGCGGTTTGGTGCAAGGCATTGGCCAAGCGCTCATGGAAAACTGCGTGTACGACAAAGAAACGGGCCAGCTTTTGACGGGCTCTTTCATGGACTACACCATGCCCCGCGCCGACGACTTTCCCGTGTTCTCCATTGGCCACGAATGCACACCTTGCACCACCAACCCATTGGGTACCAAAGGTTGCGGCGAAGCGGGTGCCATTGGCTCACCCCCTTCCGTCATCAATGCAGTGCTCGACGCTTTGGCCCCCTTGGGCGTCAAAGACTTTGACATGCCTGCCACGCCGCACCGCGTGTGGGAAGCCATTCAATCCGCCAAGCATTAATTAGAAATTCGGAGAAATCAACATGTACGCATTCAAATACGAACGCCCCACTGCTTTGGCAGACGCACAAAAACTGGCCCATGCTGGTGGCCAGGTTCTGGCCGGTGGTCAGACCATGATCGCCGCCATGAAGCAGCGCCTTCAACAGCCCGAAACCTTGGT
>CAIODE010000221.1 GCA_903856875.1 uncultured Burkholderiales bacterium | reverse complement strand
TCATCATTTCTGATCAGTTTGGAATGAGTCGTGGTTGAATATTGAGCAATTACCCGCTTGGTAATCGTATTGTAGCGGTAAACACCCAGTCCCCTTGTTCCGATCCAGATGATGCCGGGCTTTTCAATTGCCAAAGTAACGCGTTCAGTGTGAAAAAGGACGCCATGGTGGTGACCAATAAGGCCGCTGCACTCAGGCCCTCGTGGCCATGCTTCTGCGTCAAGATGGGATAGATGCCAAACATCGGCATTGCACAACTGAGAATGGCCGCAGTGCGAAGAAGTGGCTCTGAAATAGGCAGAACCCACATCAAAACAGCCACCATCAATAAGGGGTGCAAGATGAGTTTTCCAAAGGCAATTTGGAACACGCGCGGGCCCATGCCTTTTACCGACAAGCCCACCAAACTGCCACCAATCACAAACAAAGACAAAGCACCGCTGGCTTGCGCGAACAAAGACACACTTCGGCTTAGGCTTTGTGGCAGTTGGATCTCAAACCAAGAAAAGAGAAAACCCAAAACAATGCCCCATAGCAATGTGTTTTTGAGCATGCCCTTTAAGGTTTGCCATAAAACTTCAACCGCACTGTTTTTGCCTTCTTGTGCATCTGCCCAAGCCATCAAGATAGGAATGATCAAGAACAACTCGACGATCATGTTCAAGGCCAATACAACCCCTGCGATGGGGCCAAGGCTTAGCAATACAACTGGATAGCCGACAAAACCACTGTTGGGACAACTCATGCCCATGGCATAGCAACTGCTGAGGCTGAAACTCTCGCGATTTAATTTCATGGACCACACCAAGGCCAAGACCAAAGCGGCCAAAGATGCCAGCGCATAGGCTGCCAAATAGCTTGGCTGAAAAATATCTTTCACTTGCGTGTTTGACAGCGCATTGAACAGCATGGCGGGCAAGGAAACTTTGATCACAAAGGTGCCAAAGCCGCGCATGTCTGATTTTTGAAAAACACCCCAACGGGTTAAGCCATAGCCCAAGACAATCGCCACATAAATAGGCGCGGTGATGGCCAGAATGTCAAACATTTATCTCTTTCAGGAACACCCATTTGGCTGTGTTCATTGTTTGGGAATGCCTGCACGTTGAATGACTTCACCCCAACGCTTGGTCTCACTGCTTAACAATTCGGCAGCCTGCTGCAAGCTACCAGGCTGTGGATCCACATTCATGTCCAACAGTTTTTTTCGCACGTCCGCTGAATTCAAAGCATTCTGAATTTCTTGATTTAATTTTTGAACAATGTCACGCGGCGTTTTGGAAGGTACCGCGAGTGCATTCCAAGAGGCCGCATACAAATTTTTCACGCCCGCCTCTTTGGCAGTAGGAACTTGGGGCAACGCTGCAGAGCGCTTATCGCCAGTGACAGCCAACGCACGCAATGCTTGGCCCTTAATTTGAGGCAGCACTGGCGCCAAGATTTCAACAGCCAAATCAATCTGCCCACCGCGCAAGGCGGTTAGCACGGCGGGTGTGCCATTGAAGGGCACAACTTGCGCGTCGATGCCTGCCGTGGCTTTGAAAAGTTCGGCAGCCAGGTGCTGCGTACTGCCCACATTGATGCTGCCAATGTTCAGCTTACCGGGGTTGGATTTGGCAAATTGAAGCAAGTCTTGCAGACTGGCAAATTTGGACTCTTGTGGCACCACAATCGCAATGTCAAAAGTCCCTAAGACGGACAAGGGTGTCAAATCTTTTTCAGCGTCATAGGGCAATGTCTTGAAAAGCCCCGCGCTGACCGCGGTGGCATTGGACATCAACAACAAGGTATAGCCATCAGGCGCAGCTTTGGCCACGGCATCAGTGGCCACCACACCCCCTGCACCCGGTTTGTTTTCAATCACAATGCTTTGGCCTAAATTTTCACCTAATTTTTGTGCCACGGTTCGGGCCGTGAGATCGGCCACACCACCGGCACCAAAAGGCACCACAATTTTGAGCGGCTTGCTGGGATAAACCGCTTGGCTGAATGCGTTGGCAGACATGATCCAAAGCAAAGTCACCAAGGCCAACCAGCCCCATTTTGATTTCTGATACATATCAAGCTGCCTTTTCCAATGCCAATAATCGATCGATGACACGACGTGACATCACACCCCCCGCGTCGATGGACAGTGTTTTTAATTTGCGCTCGGGGTGTGCCAAAATATTCTTTTGTTGACGCTCGAGCATTTCCAAATCTTCGCTGAAAATTTTGCTCTGACCATCTCGAATGCGTGCCGTTAACTCATGATCTTGCGGTTTGAATTGTCGAATCATGCCCCAGAAATAATGAATGCTGGTTTCTGTTTCAGGGGTGATGAAATCAACCACCACGCTATAGGCTTTGTCTTTGGGATCGGCGTTGTACCCGCCCTTGCCTGCTAAAGCCACACCCACTTCAATCATCACATGACTGGGCGGTGAAAAACGGCAGATTTGCCAACGGTCTACCTTGGCATCATCGGGTAAGTCATTGGCGCGCATGGCC
The DNA here is from genome assembly GCA_903856875.1 of uncultured Burkholderiales bacterium. Taxonomy (GTDB): domain Bacteria; phylum Pseudomonadota; class Gammaproteobacteria; order Burkholderiales; family Burkholderiaceae_C; genus Limnohabitans_A. The sequence continues at coordinate 850 of CAIODE010000221.1, read as the reverse complement.
ATTTGCCAAAATGGAGGCGCTTTAATGTTCTCCATGAGTCGACTGGTGACCACCGAGTTGCCTTCGGTGATGGTGCGACTGGGGGCTTCGTCAATTTCAGTTTGGCCAATGCTAGTGGCATGCACATAGGTTTCGTGTGTGAGATCCATCAGGTTGTCGATCATCAGGCGATAGTCGCACGCAACGTGGTACAGCCCTCCCCCGTAGGCCCAAGCTGGATTTTCAAACCATTCAAAGATAGGCAATTTGCGAGGGTCTACTTTGGACGCGTCGCCTGGCCAGACCCACACAAAACCATATCGCTCAATGGCTGGAAAACTTTTGACTGGCTCAAATCCACGAACATTGTGGCCCGGCATGCTCACAGTGTGGCCATCACAGCCCATGGTGAGGCCGTGATAGCCACAGACCAATTGCCCATTGGAAACTCGACCCAAAGACAATGGTGCGCCGCGATGGGGACAAAAGTCTTCGACAGCCGAGACCTTATTTTCAGATCCTCTGAAAAAGACCATCGACTCATTGCAAATTTTTCGGCCCAATGGCTTGTCAGTGATTTCATCTGCTCGACAAGCGACGTACCATTCATTTTTGAGAAACATCTCATCTCCTTTGACGCTGCTTCTCCTGAAACCAAGAAATTTGTTGAATCAAGCAGCTTTTTCGTGCAAGTCACTCAGCTTCACGCAGCAGTGCTAGTGTGAATGACTTGTGAGGAAAAGTTGATCCATAAGATCCCTAAATTTGGATTTTATACGGCTTCGCTTGGTGTTGGTTCCGTGCTTTGGGGTGTGAGTCGTTTTCCGGCGGTCGTGACTGAAACTCCTACCGCAGTCAGAATTTGAATAGC
>CAIODE010000220.1 GCA_903856875.1 uncultured Burkholderiales bacterium | reverse complement strand
GGCTCAACGCCGGTGGTGTCCACAGCGCGCATGGCTTCCACTATGCTGAAAAAGCCGTTGATTTGGTCCAACATGCGTTGGCCCTCCTCGGGCGGAAGCTCTAACCGTGCCAAATTGGCAATCCGGTCGATGTCGAGTGCGGTTAAGGACATAAAAAGTAACTCTGTACAGGCGTTTGAAGCCCACAAATATGGGGGCTCAATTCGCATTTTTTTTCAAGTGATCGGTTATTATCGTGTGTTCGCTGCTGGCTCTTCAAAAAAGCCAGTTCAAGCCCACAATTTACACCCTTCAATGCTCCCCCTAACTGCAGGTTTGCATGCTGCAAGCCCACAGTTGATTAGGATTTGTTATGTTCAGCTCGTTTCGCCGCTATTTTTCTACCGATTTGGCCATTGATTTGGGCACTGCCAACACCCTGATTTTTGTGCGTGACAAAGGCATTGTTCTCGACGAACCCTCTGTTGTGGCCATTCGTCACGAAGGCGGCCCTCAGGGCAAAAAAGTCTTGCAAGCCGTTGGCCATGAAGCCAAGTCCATGTTGGGCAAAGTGCCAGGCAACATTGAAGCCATTCGTCCCATGAAAGACGGCGTGATTGCCGACTTTACGGTTACAGAGCAAATGCTCAAGCAGTTCATTCGCATGGTGCACCCCCGCAGCACCTTCCGCCCTAGCCCCCGCATCATCATTTGCGTGCCTTGCGGCTCTACCCAAGTTGAGCGCCGTGCTATTCGCGAATCGGCCTTAGGCGCTGGCGCCTCCGAGGTTTACCTCATTGAAGAACCCATGGCCGCAGCCATTGGCGCGGGCTTGCCCGTGTCAGAAGCATCTGGCTCCATGGTGGTCGACATTGGCGGCGGCACCACTGAAGTAGGCGTTATTTCTTTGGGCGGCATGGTCTACAAAGGCAGCGTGCGGGTGGGTGGCGATAAGTTTGATGAAGCCATCATCAACTACATCCGCCGCAACTACGGCATGCTCATTGGCGAGCCCACCGCAGAAGCCATCAAGAAAAACATTGGCTCTGCATTTCCAGGCAGCGAAGTGCGCGAAATGGAAGTCAAAGGCCGCAACCTGTCTGAAGGTGTGCCACGCAGCTTCACCATCAGCAGCAACGAAATTTTGGAAGCCCTTACCGACCCCCTGAACAACATCGTGTCAGCGGTCAAAACAGCGCTAGAACACACACCCCCTGAATTGGGTGCCGACATCTCCGATCGCGGCATGATGCTTACGGGTGGCGGCGCATTGCTGCGCGACCTCGATCGTTTGTTGTCTGAAGAAACGGGACTGCCCGTCTTGGTGGCCGAAGATCCACTCACCTGCGTGGCACGCGGCTGCGGCATGGCGCTCGAACGCATGGACCGACTGGGCAGTATCTTCACCAGTGAATAACACTGGCGCAATTCATGGCGCTGGAGTCTCTTGACCGCTCACCCCCACCTTTTTTCAGGGTGGGCTTTGCGCCCCTGACCAAGCTCATTTTTTTCAGCGCGCTTTCTTTGCTGCTTGTGTTTGGTGACAAACAACTGCAGTTCACCAAGCCCTTGCGTGCCGGGCTTTCAACCCTCATTCTGCCAATTCAATGGTTGGTGCTACAACCCGGCGAAGCTTTGTCGGCCATGGGCTCTTATTTTCAGAACTTAGATCAAGCTCAAAAAAATCTCAAAGCTGCAGAGCTCAAAGTGCTGCAGCAGTCTGTGCGCTCGCAGCAAGTTGAGCAGTTGCAAATTGAAAATCAAAATCTTCGCCAGCTCATGGGACTTCAAGCCAACATGGCGGTTGCTTCTCAGACCGCCGAAGTTTTGTTTGATGTTCCCGACCCCTACAACCAACGCATTGTGCTCGACCGAGGCCTGCTCAAAGACGTGGCACTGGGATCGCCCGTCATTGACGCGGGGGGGGTGGTTGGACAAGTCACGCGCGTTTATCCACTCACCTGCGAAGTCACCCTTCTGACTGACAGAGACCAAAGCATTCCGGTGCTCAACAGCCGCACAGGCGCACGCAACATCACCAGTGGCGACGTTTTGGCAGGGCAGCCCATGATTGAGCTTAAATTTGTGCCTGCCAGTGCCGATGTGAAAGAGGGCGACTTGCTCACCACCAGCGGCATTGATGGCGTCTACCCCGCAGGACTTCAAGTGGCGCGCATCAGTCACATCGAGCGGCGCGTTGATATTTCTTTTGCCAGAATTCACGCAAGCCCCTTGGCCGAACTCAAAGGTCGCCACGTCTTGATCTTGCAGCCCACAGCGGCTTCAGCGCCCAACAAAGGCAAGACACCATGATCATGAGTCGCCGCGAGGCCCTGTTGTTGCCCGTCAGCCCTTGGTTCATTGCCTTGAGCCTTTTAGTTTCCTTGCTGTTCAGCATGCTGCTTGGTTTGTCTCAAGCCCTTTGGCTGCCAGATATTTTGGCTGTCAGTATTTTCTTTTGGGGCATCCACCAACCTCGCCGAGTTGGCATGGCCACGGCATTCATACTTGGCTTGTGGATGGATGTTCAGCAGTCTTCCCTGTTGGGTCAGCATGCTCTGTCGTATGTTGTGCTCAATTACTTTGCGTTTAGCATGCACCGCCGCCTGCTTTGGTTTCCTATTAAAGAGCAGATGCTTCAAATCGCGCCATTCTTCATCTTGTCAGGGGCCATCGGACTGCTCATCCGTTTAAGCACTGGCGATGATTTTCCAGGTTGGCCGATGTTGCTGTCGCCCTTCATTGAAACTTTGTTGTGGCCTGTCGCTAATTTCATATTGCTTGCGCCGCAGCGAAGGGCGCATGACCCCGATGCCAATCGGCCGATCTAAAGCATGGCCTTTCACCTGCCCTCGTTGAGCGAGTTGCGCAACACCGAGTTTGAAATATTCAAATTTCAAACCCGTGTGGTGGTGTTGCAAGGCGTGGTGTTGGTGTGCTTTGCACTCTTGGGCATTCGTTTGTTTTACCTGCAGGTTATTCTGCATGAAGATTTGCTAGAACAAGCAGAAAACAACCGAACCGCTGTGCTTCCCACTGTGCCCAACCGAGGCACCATTCTCGATCGCAATGGTGTTGTACTGGCCAACAACTACTCAGCCTACACTCTGGAAATTACGCCTTCGCGTGTGAAAGACTTGGAAGCCACCATCGACGGCTTGTCGGAAATCATTGACATTCCGCTGCGCGACAAAAGGCGTTTCAAGCGCATGCGAGAAGAGTCTAAAAACTTCGACTCACTGCCTATTCGGTCGCGACTGACCGATGAAGAAGTGGCCAAGTTCACGGCGCAGCAATTTAGATTTCCAGGCGTTGAAATCAAAGCTCGTTTGTTTCGCAATTACCCCTTTGGCCATTTGGCCAGCCATGTGGTGGGCTACATCGGGCGCATCAACCAAAAAGAAAAAGAGCAAATCGAAGAGAGCGACGACGAAGGCAACTACCGCGGCACGCAATACATCGGCAAGCTCGGCGTAGAGCAACGCTACGAACGCGAGTTGCATGGCATCACAGGTGTGCAGGAAGTCGAAACATCGGCTGGCGGCCGCGCTGTTAGGCGACTTGCAAGTCGACCCGCCACACCGGGTCAAAACGTCGTGTTGTCCATCGACATGAAATTACAAAAGATGATTGAAGACGTGTACGGCGAGCGGCGCGGTGCATTGGTTGCACTCGACCCCCGCACAGGTGAAATCTTGGCCTTTGTGAGCAAGCCCACGTTTGATCCGAATTTATTTGTCGATGGCATCGACAGCGAAAGCTGGAAACTCTTAAGTGAGTCGATTGACAAGCCGCTGTTAAATCGCGCCATGCGAGGCACCTACCCACCCGGCTCCACCTACAAACCCTTCATGGCCATGGCAGCCCTTGAAACTGGCAAGCGCAGCGCCAGCGAAATTGTCAACGACGCAGGCTCTTGGACCTATGGTGGGCACACTTTTAGAAGCCACGGCGATGCAGGCTTAGGCCCTGTCGACATGGTCAAGTCCATCGTACTCTCCAGCAATGTTTACTACTACTCATTGGCCAACACCATGGGTGTTGACACCATTCATGACTTCATGAAACCACTCGGCTTTGGCCAAATCACAGGCGTCGATTTACCCGGTGAACTGCGCGGCACCTTGCCCAGCACCGAATGGAAAAAGAAAACTTATAAAAAGCCAGAGCAACAACGTTGGTATGGCGGTGAAACTATTTCGCTGGGCATTGGACAAGGCTACAACGCATTCACCATGCTTCAGTTGGCAACCGCCACCAGCACATTGGCCAATGGCGGCATTTACCGCAAGCCCCGTTTGGTCATGGCCACCCAAGATCCCATCCAACGCGTAGACCGAGCTGTTTCCGGTGAAGCGCCTGTCAATTTAGGTTTCAAGCCAGAAAACGTGGCAGTGGTTCATCAAGGTTTGATCGGTGTCGCCAAAGAGGGCACCGCTGCACGTGTGTTTGCTGGCACACCTTATCAAAGCGCCGGCAAAACAGGCACAGCCCAAGCCGTGACCATTGGGCAAAAAGACAAATACAACGCCAGCAAGTTGGACGAGCACCAACGTGATCATGCCTTGTACATGGCCTTTGCACCTGCAGAGAATCCCCAAATTGCGTTGGCCATCGTGGTCGAAAACGCAGGCTTTGGTGCCGCGCAAGCCGCGCCCATTGCCAGGCGCATTTTTGATTATTGGTTAGTGGGCGACTACCCCAGCGAACAAGACATTGAAGCTTCTCAAAAAGGTTTAGCTTCAACACCCATCGGTGTGCGAAGACGCAAGGACGATATTCAACTTGTCCCAAGTGAAGGTGTAGTGGGTGGTGTGAAGAATCGTTGATTCAACACGTCAGCTCATTGCGGCTCAATGCCAGCGCGCTTGGCAACGCCCGCCCATTTCTGAAAGTCGCTCTTGATCAAATTGGCAAACTCTAATGGCGAACTGCCCACAGGCTCAGCACCTTCGGCAGCCAATTTTTCTTTGATCTCTTTGCTTTGCAATGCCTTGATCATCTCTGCATTGAGGGCTTGAATAATTGCGGGCGGTGTGCCAGCTGGCGCCACCAAGCCATACCACTGCAAAGAAACATAGTTGGGCACGCCGGCTTCCATCACAGTGGGCACATCTGGCAAGATGTCCAAGCGTTTACTGCCTGAAACAGCCAACGGACGAACTTTGCCAGACTGAATGTGGGGCATCACTGTGAGCGCATTGGAGAACATGCCATTGACCTGCCCGCCCAACAAGTCTGTGACTGCTGGCGAAGTCCCTTTGTAGGGCACATGCAATGTTTGAATGCCTGCCATGTAATTGAACAACTCCATGGACATGTGCGGCGAGGTACCCACACCTGCACTGGCGTAATTCAATGCACTCGCATCTTTTTTGGCCAACGCAATCCAGTCTTTTAATTGGTTGGCTTTCACGCCAGGATGAATGACAAAAATATTGGGCGCAGTGGCCGCCAAAGAGATGGGCGCAAAGTCTTTGATGGGATCGTAGTTCACCTTCTTGTACAAAATAGGATTCAAGACCAAAGGGCTGGGCACAAACAACAAGGTGTAGCCATCTGAGGGTGCGTGCGCTACGGCCTCTATGCCAATGAGGTTGCCTGCGCCTGGTTTGTTTTCCACATAAAAGCTTTGGCCTAATGCACTGGTAAATGCCTTAGCAAGCAATCTGCCAATGATGTCTGTACCACCGCCAGGAGCAGAAGGCACCACAATCTTGACGGGCTTGGCGGGATAGGTTTGCGCAGTCGACTCGCTTGGTGTGATTAGCAGCAGTCCCGATAAAACGACCAAGGGCATGAGCATTTGGCGCATGCTGTGTTGTGTGAGTTTAGCCATGTGCGTGAAGTTTTTGGTGTGTTAAATCAATGGGCTTGGCAGCGATCAAAACAAAAGCAATGACACAAGGCTCAGTGCCGTTGTTAACCCAATTGTGAATGGTGCCTCTTTGCACCAAAACATCGCCATGTTGCAAGTGAACAATTTGCCCGTCGATGTCCATGTCAATTGAGCCGGCCATCACCACGGCATAGTCAATGGTTTCAGTTCGGTGATTGCGCGGCGCAACGCCCGGGTCGTATTGAACAATTCGAAACACGCTGTCTTCTTTGCCCAAAACAGAAACATCTCTTGCGTAACCATCAGCAGGGTCTGAGTTATCAACTGGCAGCTTGCCTGTTGACCACACCACACAGCTTTGGTGGAAATCTCTTCTAGAAAGAATGTTGGTGCACAACTCATCGTGCGAAACAATGGCCTTGCCATTTTGATCATGACCTGTCACAACGCGGCGAATTTTCATGGGGCGACACTCTTTAAGAACACAAGCACATGGGTGGCAATGGTTGCCACCAAATGTCACCATCCTACCTTCGCGCAGAAGATTGAACGTAGAAAACTGTGAGACTTTGTGAGGGAAGGCTGAGAGAGTGGCTCAACTCAACAAAACATCAACTTTTATGTTTTATTATAGAAATTGTATTTAATGAAGAGGTCAAATTCTCAACAATTTCTACATCAACAGCAAAAGATTGGTGCGGCTGGCGGGGATCGAACCCACGACCCTTGGC
>CAIODE010000219.1 GCA_903856875.1 uncultured Burkholderiales bacterium | reverse complement strand
TTCCCAGTCTGAGAATGGCAACACGGCCACGTCTTGGTCTTCAATGGGCAACTGGAACAAAATGCTTTTTGGAATGAGCGATGCCGCTGCTATGCCATTGACCGAAGCGTGCGTTTTGTCATTGCCAGGAATCACAATGGTGGGCACCTTGATGGCGCGCATCACATCGTCTTCCATGCCCAGCACGGGCTTGCGAGGGCCGCGCAAAAATATAGACAACCAGTGTTCCATGACACGGATGTATTCCTGGGGGTCCATGGCCATAAGGCGAGGCAAGTTGGCCGGGTTGGCTTGAATGCGCTCTTGGTATTGCTCAGTGTCGCAAACCGCTTTCATGCCGCCTTGCTGGGCTGCTTTGATAAATTGACCGTAGTAGGTATCTGGCAAGCGGCCCGCTGCAAAGTCGCCACCCGTGACGCGCATGAGCAGCAAGCCCTTGACGTTTTGTGGGTGGCGTTGGTTGTAGAGCATGGACAAACGTGCGCCCGAAGAGGTGCCGCCAATGAAGGCGGGAGAGGCGCCCAGTTGGTCTAACAAGACAGCCAAGTCGTCTGCCCAAATTTCTTCTTCACCATCTTGGCCAGCAATGAGCACATCCGAGGCGCCCGTGTTGCGACGGTCGTGAAGCAAAACTTGGAATCCTTTGGCGGCAATTTTTTCGGCAAAGGGAATGAACTCATTAAAGCCACGGCGTCCGCCGGTAATGAGGGCCAGCCACGGGCCGGTCTGGCCAAAAACGCGGTAATGGAGCGTGACGTCGCGAACCTTGGAGAAAGGCATGTCGTTTTCTTTCTAGAAATATCAATTGAAAGCGGTCAGAACTTTTCCGCCAGCTACCACCGCATTGGCGTGAATCAGAATGACGGCTAACACGCAGGCTTCAGTGCCGCGGTTAATCCAGTTGTGCACGGTGCCTCGCTGCACCATCACATCGCCCGCTTTCAGGTGAACTTCTTCGCCAGCTTCAAGCTCCATGTCAATTTCGCCCGACATCACAATGATGTAGTCGATGGTGTCGGTTCGGTGAACACGTTGTTCTACGCCTGGGTTGAATTGAATGATTCGGAAAACGCTGCCGTTTTCAATCATGGTGAATTTGCCTTCACGCATGCCTTTGTCGTCCGCGCCGGAATTGTCGGCGGGGGCTGTGTCGGTGGTCCAAATGTTGCAAACTTTGGCGCCCGGGCGGCCATCTCGAAAATGGCTGCATGTTTCGTCAATTTTGACAATGGCTTTGCCATTGTTGTCGTGTCCGGTAATTATTCGGCGAACTGTCGGTAAACTCATGAACTTCTCCTATGCAGAGCGTGACCTTAGCAGAACGATTTTCTTGAGGCAAGTCAAGCGAGACATAATCTCTCACCGTATTAACCCTTGCTATACAGTGGCGATAATTCCCAATAATGTTCTACGTAAGCTGTGCCTGTTTTGATTAAATTGATTGTATAAAAATGAACCATTTGAAACTTGGAGCCGCCGAGCTCGATCGCATGCCTGCCATTCCCGATGCGCAGATGACGGCTGAACAAAAAAGAGTGATGGACGAAATTGCGGCTGGCCCACGTGGTCGCATTGGCGGGCCCTTCATTCCCCTCATGCGCAGCCCTGAGCTCATGAATCGAATTCAAAAGGTGGGTGAGTACCTGCGTTTTCACAATACGGTGGGCCTGCGCAATTCAGAATTTGCGGTGTTGATTGTGGCCAGGCACTGGAGCCAACCCATTGAGTGGGCCATTCACCGCGCCATTGCTGAAAAAGAAGGCGTGCTGCCCGCCACATGCGACGCCATTGCAGAAGGCCGCCGCCCTGAGCACATGACGGAAGATGAAACGCTCATTTACAACGTGCTGGAAGAACTTCGCAGCAATCGCAGTCTGAGCGACACCACGTATGAACAACTGCGCCAAAGGTTTGGCGAACAAGGCGTGATTGATTTGGTGGCTCACTATGGTTATTACAGCCTGCTGGCCATGACCATGAATGTGGCCCGTACAGCGGTGCCAGAAAACACAGCCTCAGTTTCAGGATTGAAAACCATTCCAGGTTAAGCACCATGATCAATAAGTTCGTTGACAGCGTGGCTGAAGCCTTGGCCGATACGCCCGACGGCGCTACCGTGTTGATCGGTGGTTTTGGCACAGCTGGCATTCCCGATGAGTTGATCGAGGGCCTCTTGGTTCAAGGCGCCAAAGACCTCACGCTGGTGAACAACAATGCCGGCAATGGCGACCAGGGCTTGGCTGCACTTCTCAAAGCAGGACGTGTTCGCAAAGTGGTTTGCAGTTATCCCCGCCAAACTGACTCGCATGTGTTTGATGGCATGTACCGCTCGGGCCAGGTTGAATTAGAGCTTGTACCGCAGGGTAATTTGGCAGAGCGCATTCGCGCAGCAGGTGCCGGCATTGGCGGCTTTTTTTCACCCACAGGCTACGGCACAGAGCTGGCCAAAAATGCAGATGGCTCATTGAAGGAAACCCGCGAAATCAATGGTCGAATGTATGTTTATGAAACGCCTATTCATGGCGATTTGGCGCTGATTCGCGCCGAGCGTGGCGACCGTTGGGGCAACCTTACATATCGCAAAGCCGCCCGAAATTTTGGTCCCGTCATGGCCATGGCAGCGCGCAAAACTGTTGCAAGCATTTATGAAAAAGCAGAGCTGGGTGAGATGGATCCAGAAACTGTCATTACCCCAGGTATCTTTGTGCATGCTGTGGTTCACATTCCTCGTGTTGCAACGCAAGCTGGAGGCATCAAAGCATGACTTACACACGCCGTACCAAAGATGAATTGGCCGCACGCGTTGCCATGGACATTCCAGAAGGCGCCATTGTTAACTTGGGGATTGGTCAGCCTACCTTGGTGGCCAACCACATGCCGGCCACATTGGAAATTTTGTTGCACAGTGAGAATGGCATTTTGGGCATGGGGCCTGCGCCGGCGGCAGGCCTAGAAGATTACGACTTGATCAACGCGGGCAAACAGCCGGTGACTTTGCTGCCAGGTGGTGCCTATTTCCATCACGCCGACAGCTTTGCCATGATGCGCGGCGGTCACTTAGACATTTGTGTGTTGGGTGCTTTTCAAGTCAGTGCCACGGGCGATTTGGCCAATTGGCACACGGGAGAGGTGGGTGCCATTCCAGCCGTGGGTGGCGCCATGGATTTGGCCACTGGGGCCAAGCAAACTTGGGTCATGATGGACTTGCTCACCAAGCAAGGGCAGAGCAAATTGGTCTCTGCGTGCAGTTACCCTTTAACGGGTATTGGCTGCGTGAAGCGGGTCTATACCGATTTGGCCACGCTGGCTTGCACAGCCAATGGCCTGTTGGTGATCGACATGGTGCCCGGTTTGACGCTAGAGGCCTTGTCTGAACTTATTGGCTTGCCGCTGGCTTTAATGGCTTCGTCGCCAACATGAAACACAGGGAGCCCAAGGCTGAAAGCAAAGCAAGCAGGCTGAAGCCCAATTGGTAATTGCCAGTGAGGTCGGCCAGCACGCCAGCCAACATGGGTCCAATAATTTGACCCAATGAAATGATGGCGGCAGACAAGCCCATGATGAGGCCAATGGCATTGCGGCCAAAATAATCGGCGCGAATGGCTTGCATGAAAGGGCCTCGCAAACCCCAAGCGACACCATGAAAAACACCAAACCCAATGAGCATGGCCATGTCGTTGGCAAAGGTAAGGCAAAGCATGCCTAGCGCATGCGCCAACATGCAAAGCGCAGCCACTTTTCTTTTCTCAAACATATCCCCCAAAGTGGCGCCCATCAAGACCCCGCCTAATTGCGCAAAAGTCATGAACAAGATGACCCAGCTGGCGGTAGCCACCGAATAACCTAAGCCTTCTTTCATGTGCGTAATGGCATGCACGTTGACGGCAGAGACGATCAAAAGTGCCAGGCCGTGCCCAATGGCCAGCATCCAAAAGGCCCGAGTTTGCACGGCCTCTTTGGCTGTGAATTCAACTTGAACATCAGCAGGCGAATCGCCTTGCTCTGCTGCTTTGAGGGCAGGGTCGATGCCGTCGACATGTTGGCCGTGGTCTTCAGGACGCCTGAGAATCATGCCCGCCAAGGGCAGACCAAAGAGCAAGACCACCAAACCTGTACCACCTGCGGTGTAGCGCCACCCCCAATGTTGAATCGACCAAGCCATGAGGGGCACTACCAGACCGCCCATGGCAAGTCCCAAACTCATGATGGACAGCGCGCGTGCTCTGAATTTTTCAAACCATTGAACCAAAGCAACTGAAAGCGGGAAGTAGCCACTTAGGCTGGCACCAATGGCCATCAAAATGGCGCTGGTGTAAAAAGTGGCGACAGCATTGACTTGGCTGAGCAAGAGCAAGCCAGCGCTGAAAAGCACCATGCCCAAGCGGATCATGGCTTGCGGGCCCACACGGTCCATGATCCAACCCAAAACGGGGCCAATGATGGCAGATTCGACGGATTGCAATGCAGCAGCACCGGATAAGGTGGTTTTGCTCCAGCCCATTTCGTCAGAAAGGACGGCGATGTAAAGGCCCAGTGCTTGCGTGAGGAAGGCAGCCAGCAAAAACTGAATGCCACAGGCTGCACCCACCATTCGCCAACCGTAAAAAATTTTCATGCAGAAGAACAACCAGGTGTGCGATTAGAGTGAGAAATTGAGTTTAGCATTCAGAATGCCGATGGCAGAGGCTTTCACAGGGCTGTGACTTATTGTCTCGGTCCTAGTCTATAACTTTTGTATCATTTCCATATTCGTCTTCCATTCACAGGAATTACCCATGCGTCTAGGCTATTTCACCATGCCCCTGCATCCCTTGGAGAGGGATACCACCGAGACCCTGCATGAGGACCGAGAGACCATCATTTATGCCGACCAACTGGGGTTTTACGACGCCTTTGTGGGGGAGCACCTCACAGACAAAGCTGAAAATGTGACGAACAGCCTGATCTTTTTGGCCACGCTCATTGCGCAAACCAAAAACATCAAATTGGGCTCTGGCACTTCCAATTTGTCGCACTCGCATCCTACTTTGCTGGCCTCACAAGCGGCCATGTTTGACCACCTTGCAAAGGGGCGCTTTATATTTGGCATCAGTCCGGGTGCTTTGGCATCTGATGCAGAGGCTTTGGGCATTTTGGACCAAGACCGCAACCAGTTGTTTGCAGAAGCCATTGATGTGATCTTGGCCATTTGGGAGCGCGAGCCGCCCTACAACATTGACTTTGAAAACAACCGCTTCAAGGTTTCAACCAAGGTAACTTCGGTACCAGAAATTGGTCGAGGCATCTTGATGAAGCCTTATCAAACACCTTACCCAGAAATTGTGGGCACTGTGGTCGCTCCTTTTTCAAAGGGCGTGATTGCCATGGGTAAGCGCAACTTTCATCCGATGTCAGCCAACTTTCTCATGTCGCATTGGCTCAATAGCCATTGGGATAATTATCAAGAAGGCAAGAACAGCGTTCAGCAAAAAGCCAACCCCGCTGACTGGCGTGTGGCACGTACCATTTTTGTGAGTGACGATGCCTCAACGGCCAAGCGCTATGGCCGCGAAGATGCCAACAGCCCCTACCGCTATTACTACCGCCAAATGCTGACCAAGATGATGATGTCCAAGCGCCATGTCATATTTAAAAAGCATGTAGACGAAGACGACAGCCATGTCACCATGGACAGATTGCTAGATGAGTTGGTCATTGCTGGCACTGTGGAAGATGTGGTGGAACAAATTCTGACACTGCGCGAACAAGTGGGCCCCTTCGGCGAAATTGTTTACGCGGGCATGGACTTGGTCGATCCTGCGCTCGGCAGACGCTCTATGGAATTGATGGCCCACGAAGTGATGCCTCGAGTGAACCAAGCTTTGGGGCTGGGTTCTGCCATCAATGCAGATGCAATGGTGTAATGTTCAAGCTGGTTTGCTTCTGACCAATTGACCAGGCAGTGCTCCCGTAGCCTCTCCCTCTTGCATCACAACCTGACCACTGACGATGGTTGCCACATAACCCTTGGCATGTTGCACCAGTCGTCTGCCACCCGCAGGCAAGTCATGCACCACTTGCGGTGCAGTCAAATCTAATTTTTCAAAGTCGATGAGGTTGAAATCGGCTTTCATGCCTGGAATCAAAGCCCCCCGATCAAACATGCCCAGTGCCCGCGCGTTGCGCTGAGTTTGGGCATGCACCAAGAATTCAATGGGCAGTTTGGGGCCGCGTGTTCTTTCGCGGGCCCAGTGTTTGATGAGGTAGGTGGGGTAACTGGCGTCGCAAATATAGCCGCAATGCGCACCTGCATCTCCCAATCCTAATAAGGTGGCGGGGTGCGTCATCATTTCACGTACTACATCCAAATTGTTTTCTGTGTAGTTGTACAAGGGGAAGTAAAACTTTTGTCGACCCTCGTCTTGCAACATCATGTCGTAGGCGACTTCAGCGACGGGCAAACCTTGGCGTGCCGCAATGCCTGAAACACTGTCTTCTAGTTGAGGTTCGTAGTTGGCGCTTTGATAGATGGGAAAGTACTTGTGAAAGTGTTGTGTGATGCTTTCTAGTCTTCGATTGTCTGGGGCAACCAAAGCTTCTTTTAAGATTCGCCCGCGAAGCACTGGATTTTTTAATTCGCGAACTCTTTCAGCCAAAGCTAAATGCGCTACGTTTTGGTAAGAGGGCGTTAGAAAGAAGGGCTGCATAGAGCATTCCAGGCCATGAATCATACCAATGCCGCGGCAGGCAACCTGTGCCTTGATGTCCATGCCTTCGCTTCTGGCCACATCGGTTCGTCTCAACAGTTCGCGCCAACGTTCGGGTAAAAAGTCGTGCTGTAAAAGTGTGTAAGACAGCGGACGTCCGCTGGTGCGTGTGATATCGCGAACCAAATTAAATTCTGCATCGATGTCGTCCCAATCGGAGATGAGTTGCAGAACGCCTTTGCCTGTTTCACCAATGGCACGTGCAATGGTCATTAACTCCTGAGCATCGGCGCCCAGGGTTGGAACAGCAGCGCCGCGTTTTGTTCTGTGAACAAATGTTCTGGAGGAGGTGAAGCCCAGAGCGCCGGCTGCAATGGCTTCTTTGGCCAAGGCGGCCATGGATTGCATGTCTTCTGGCGTGGCAACTTCTCGATTGGCACCTCGTTCGCCCATGACAAAAACGCGCAATGCGCCATGCGGAATTTGAGCGCCAATGTCCATGATTCTGGGTGTCTTGGCCACGGCATCAAGGTACTCAGGAAAAGACTCCCATTCCCACTTCACGCCTTCAGAAAGAACCGCGCCGGGAATATCTTCCACGCCTTCCATGAGCTCCATCATCCACTCACGCTGATGTGTGTGCGCTGGCGCAAAACCAACGCCACAATTGCCCATGACTGCGGTGGTCACGCCATGCCAAGAGGAGGGTGACATGTAAGGGTCCCAGCTCACTTGACCGTCGTAGTGCGTATGGATATCAACCCACCCAGGCGTGACCAACAGGCCTTGTGCGTCGATGGTTCTGCTGGCTTGCTCAGTTATTTTGCCAACCGCCACCACAAGTCCGTCCTTGACCGCGACATCTGCCGTCAAAGAGGCTTTGCCAGTACCGTCTACAACTGTTCCGCCGCGAATGATCAAATCATGCATGTCGTACCTCTTTTTTACTTATCCGTCCAGGGCATGTCTTTCCAAAGTTGCCGAAATAAGGTGTCACCTGCGCGCAATTCTGCATCGTAGGCAGGTGGGGCTAAAAATCGAACTGGGGCATAGGCACGTTCAGCCGCCAATTTAAAGGCAGGGTCGCTGATGGCTTTTTCCAAAGCTTGTACCAGCCTGTCACGCACTGCGGGTGGCAATCCTTTGGGCGCTACAACTCCGCGCAAAGAGGCCATGTCAAATGCGTAACCTTGCTCTCTGAAGGTTGGCCAGTCGGGGGCCATCGTAATGCGTGCGGGTGTCATTTGGCCTAAGCAGCGCAAAGGGGAACCGCCTTTGAGGTATTGCAACGCCTCGCCTACATTGATGGCGGCCACCGTGATGTGTTTTCCAATGATGGCGGTTCTGGTTTCGCCAGAACCTTTGAATGGCACATGGGTCATTTTGACGCCAGCTGCTTTTTCAAACATCAACATGGCAAGGTGGTCATCAGAGCCAACGCCTGTGGTGCCAACAGAAGCAACACCCGGATTGGCTTTGGCATAAGCGGCTAACTCTGCGAGTGACTTGATCGGGCTGTCGTTGTGAACACAAAAGGTACCTGGGTCGTCAACCACATTGCCTAACAACTCAAAGCTGTTCAGCGTCCAAGTTGTTTTGCGTTCAATGGGAATCGTCATGACAGGCGGCGTATTGATAAAGCCAATGGTGTAACCATCGGGAGCGGATGCGGCAATGGCACCAAACCCAATGTCACCCCCTGCGCCTGCTTTGTTGATGACACTGAACCGAGCGCCACCGCCTAAGGCTTTTTCTAGAAACGGAACCAACTGCCTGGCCACAATGTCAGTGCCGCCCCCTGGCGCATAGCCTAGGATCATGTTGATGGGTTGGTCTGAAGGCCATGCGGCTTGGGAAAGGGTGGGGGAAAAACAAGAAGCCGCCGTGACCCACAGAGCTGCCCATTTTGAAAACTTTGGAAGTTTGGACATGCTGATTCCTTCAAGGCTGAGGTTTAAAGAAAGTACAGAGGCTCTAGGTTATCAGTGTCTTCAATTTCACGGCTAATGAATACCCTAGGTTGTGGCAAAGGCCTTAGCGTCGTATATTTATTTGGATTGAAAATTTTATTTTGGGGGCCTTTTCATGGACAGAAGACAAGTTATTTCTTCCCTGGGTGCAAGTTTGGCCAGCTTCGGTCTGACTGGGGTCGCAAAGTCTCAAACCTTTGGCGCAAAACAAACACGATTTGTTGTGAGCTATCCGGCTGGGGGTGTTGTTGACTTTGCAGCCAGAACCGTCGCCGAAGGGCTTCAATTGAGTGGGGGCGGTGTCTTGGTTGAAAACAAATCAGGTGCTGCCGGCAACATTGCCATGGAGTTTGTAGCCAAGCAAGCTGCAGATTCAAGCAGTTACGGCGTCTTTGCCAATTCAATTTTTTCCACCAACCCCATGGTGCCCCAATTGGCTTCAAAATCTGCCGATGCGCTGAAGGATCTTGTACCTGTGGCTGCTGTGGCCGACATGATTCTTGTCTTGGCTGTTTCATCGCAACTTGGCGTTAACAATTTAGATCAATTTTTAGCGAAGGCTAAAGCGCCTGGACAACGACTTCGAATTGGACTTGCTGGCGTCGGTACGCCTCACCATTTGGCAGCGCTGTTGCTGGAAAGGTCCACAGGCATAGATGCCACCATGGTGCCCTACAAAGGCGGCGCGCCCATGATCATTGATGCTGCTGGGGGGCACCTTGATGCAGTTTTCACAACCATTCCCGTGGGCGGCCCCATGGTTGCAGCAGGCAAGTTGAAGTGGATCGCCATTGCACAACCCACAACTGTGAAAAGTTTGCCAGGCATCCCATCGCTGGTGGATGTCTTTAAGGGTGCTTCCATCCCGTCTTGGATTGGCGTTTGGGCACCATCCAATACGCCCCCCGATGTCCTTAATGCCATGAACAGCGCCATCAACGCCACGGTAAACAGTTCGCAAATTGCCAATAAATTGATTGGCAATGGGCTAGAACCCTTGAATTTGTCGCGCACTGAAACGGCTGCTCGCATGAACGAAGAAGTGAAGTTCATGAAGGACTTCTTGTCAAAAGTTAAGCTAGATTTCCAAGCCTAAAATGATCATTGACTGCCACGGCCATTTCACAACAACACCGCCTCAAGTTGCCGAATTTCGCCTTCAGCAAATTGCTGAATACAACAGAACGGGTCTCACGCCAAACTTGATACCACCTGTTGTCAGTGACGATGAAATTCGAGCGGGCATTTCAGCCAACCAGCTTCGAAAGATGCAAGAGCGAGGTGTCGACTTAACCATCTTCTCGCCGCGTGCGGTGGGAATGGACCATCACTATGGCAACGAAGACACCAATGTGCAATGGGCACGCTACAACAACGACTTGGTGCATCGGGTCTGTCAGCTTTATCCCGATCATTTCATAGGTGTTTGCCAGCTGCCTCAAGCTTCTGGTGTGGCACCTGGGCAGCGCGTTTTTGAAGAGTTAGAGCGCTGTATTCTTGAGCTGGGCTTCATTGGTGCCAATTTGAATCCTGACCCCAGTGGCGGTCGCTGGACCGACCCGCCGCTCTCAGATCGAAAGTGGTGGTATCCGCTTTACGAAAAATTGGTTGAACTCGACGTGCCTGCCATGATTCATGTGAGTGGCTCTTGCAACCCACATTTTGATCCTGTGGCC
This sequence comes from uncultured Burkholderiales bacterium, assembly GCA_903856875.1. Taxonomy (GTDB): domain Bacteria; phylum Pseudomonadota; class Gammaproteobacteria; order Burkholderiales; family Burkholderiaceae_C; genus Limnohabitans_A. The sequence continues at coordinate 3,326 of CAIODE010000219.1, read as the reverse complement.
ACCCATTACATCAATGGCGACACATCGGCATTTGTTCAATTCATGACTTCCGATATTTTCAAAGACTTTCCAACTTTGAAGTTCATCATTCCGCATGGCGGCGGCGCTGTGCCCTATCACTGGGGTCGGTACAGGGGCATTGCGCAAGACCGCGGCTTAGAACCGCTAGAGCAAAAGGTCTTGGGCAATGTGTTCTTTGACACCTGTGTTTACCATCAGGCCGGCATTGATTTGTTACTGCGCGTATTGCCTGCCGAAAATATTTTGTTTGCATCAGAAACAGTGGGTGCCGTACAAGGCATTGACCCGCTTACTTCTCAGTATTTCGATGACACTCGAAAATACATCGACGCTTCACCAGAAGCGACAGCAGGTAAAAAACAAATGATTTATGAAACCAATGCTTTGGGTGTTTACTCGCGATTGCGCGCGCATCCCAAATGTGTGGGCCATTCTTAAATCAACAGCCTTTCACACTCTAAATTTCAGAAAAAAATGAAACAGTTAAATCACCTTGGCCTTCGCATTCAACTAGATTTCAAGCGCGTGGATGCTGCGCTGGTTGAGCAAGCCCGTTCTATTCCAGTGGCTGTGGTGGGCGATGTCGCTAATCGATTGCAGGCCTTCACAGCAGGCTTTAATCAATATGGTCGACTCAAACGATTTGCGGGGCCTGCACTCACCGTTCGTGTTCGCCCAGGCGACAATTTATTTTTGCACCAAGCGCTCGACAAAGCACAGCCAGGCGACGTGGTGGTGGTGGATGCAGGTGGCGCCATGAATACAGCCATCATTGGGGCCATGATGACCAGCTATGCCAAGACTCGCGGCATAGAAGCCATCATCATCGATGGCGCCATTCGCGATGTGGAGGAGTTGGGTAAAGTTGATTTTCCTGTGGTGGCGCGTGGCGCTACACCTAACGGCCCGTTTAAAAGCGGCCCCGGAGAGATTGGCTACCCCATCGCATGCGGCGGATTGTCGATTGCGCCAGGTGATTTGCTCATCGGTGACCCCGATGGCGTGTTGGTAGTGCCCATCAGCGAGGTGGCTGAAATTTTGAAGCTGGCCCAAGCCAAACATGCTTTAGAGCAGCAATGGGAAAAAGAAATTATGGCGGGCACCTGGGACCGCAAGTGGGTTGAGGAAGCCCTAGACAAGCTAGTTTGAAGCTAGCTTGGAATTTCAACACCTTCCACAATGACATTTTCAACAATGCCGCCGCCATTCCTTCGGTGTGACGCTGCGGCTTTGTAGGCATCAGATTGAAAGCATTCAACGGCTGACGCAAAAGTTGGAAATTCAATCACCACAAAGCGCTTGAATACTTCTGGCCCCTCCATAATTTGAAAATGCCCACCTCGGGCCAATACCTTGGCGCCGTATTTTGCAATGATGTCTGGCACCTGATCGGTGTAGCGTTTATAAACCACAGGGTCGTTGATGATGCAACGAGATATCCAATAAGCGGGCACAGCAGTTCCAATCAAATTTTAAACATGGACTTTGATGGGCCAATCAATGACTGCCCGTTGATGAGGGCGTTAAGCTTTGCCCTTCATCGGTGTAAGAGGGCACGCGTCCCATTTGTACGGCTTCCTCCCAAGAGAAGTTGAGTTCTACTTTGATGCCGTTGATGGGTTCGCGCATGAACAGCTGGTACAGCTGGGAGTTGTGGGCTTTGCGTTCACTGAACGGTATACCGTTGCGCGTAAGTCGATCAATGAATTCGCTCATGCCATCGCAATTGAGGCAAAGGTGATCAATACGACCTGAACCCATGGCTCCCGCCGCAGAGTAGTCTTGTTCTCCGTCGGTGGGTGTTTTGAGGTAGGTGTTTTGATGTTCTGAGTGACGCGCTTTGCCAATGTGAAGCACATCTTGATCACCAATGTAGAGCCAATAAACGGGAAACCCAAATTCAGGGTGGAAGCCGTTTCGGAACCCTAAATTTTGAACAAACCAATCTCTAGTTCCTTCAGGATCGTCCGTGAGGATGAGCAAATGTTCAAGAAATTTAAGGCCCAATTGAGTCTCCTTTAGCTTATTCGCCTTTGATATTGTTGTCGGCAATCAGCTTTGAATATTTGCTTTTTTCATCTGCCAAGAAGGCTTTGAATTCATCTTGTGTGGTGGCCATGGCTTCAACGCCCAAGCCTCCAAATTTTTCCTTCAGATCGGGGTTGGCCATGATCTTGACCAGCGCCGTGTAATAGGCATCCACAACAGGTTTGGGGGTGCCAGCAGGCAAGAAAACGCCCCACCAGTTGACGGCGACCAAACCATTAAGTCCTGCTTCTGCAAATGTTGGAATCTCGGGTGACAAAGGTGATCGCTTGGCGCTGGTAATTGCCAGTGCACGCAATCTTCCCGTTCTAATGTGTTGAATGACAGGCAATGCGTCAGAGACCATCATGTCAATTTGACCAGCCAATAAATCATTGACAGCCAGTCCGCCGCCTTTGTAGGGCACACCCACCATTTTGACGTTGCCTTGTCTCATGATGAGTTCGCCACCCAAGTGCGCCATGCTGCCAGGGCCGCTGGTGCCAAAGTTCAAAGAGCCTGGTTTGTTGCGCGCTGCCACCAGCAGATCGTTTAGGTTTTTAAAGGGCGACGCTGTAGGAACTGCCAAGATGTTGGGGCCTGTGGCAGTCAGAGAAACAGGAATGAAATCCTTCTCCATGCTGTAGGGTACTTTGGTAATGAGGGGGTTGACCGATGCGGGGCCTAAGTTGCCAACCACGAAGGTGTAGCCATCGGCAGGTTGACGCGCTGTGAACTCCATGCCAATAGAGCCAGCCGCGCCGGGTTTGCTTTCAATGATGACAGGCTGCCCCCAAACTTCGCTGAGCTTTTGACCCATGATGCGCGCCATGAGGTCTGAACTTCCGCCTGGCGGATACGTGACGACCAGTTTGACGGGTTTGGTGGGAAAGGCTTGGGCTTGGGCTTGATTCAGCCCAAAAGAACTGAGTACAACAAGGGAAATTTGGAACAACTTCTTCCAGGGCTGGGCCAATGCAAAATTCATCGAATGTCTCCTGATGATGGTTAGGGAATGTCTTGACTGATCTTGAATTCCTTTCCGCTATATTACAGATTCAACAAAATTTTTGATGAGTATTTACCCATGCTTCAAGCACCTCAATCGGCATCAAGAGCTGATCAAACCTTGTCACTCAACATGAAGTTGCTGGCTCACCACGAGCTGGCAGGGTTTGGTGGACTGGGCGAGGGAATGGGCATGCAGCTCACCTCGGATGGGCGCCGAATTTTGTGGTTGGCACACGAATCTGCCCCTAAAAACTTCTCGGGTGTCGACG
>CAIODE010000218.1 GCA_903856875.1 uncultured Burkholderiales bacterium | reverse complement strand
TTCTTTGACATCGTGAACGGCAAGAATCCCAAATACGCTCATTGGTTGACACGCGTTTAATTCAAGAAAGAACCTGTTCATGAGCCAAGCTGTTGAACTTCTGGCCAAAGATTTAAACCCACAAGGTGGTGTTTTTTGCCCCAGCCCCAAAGCTGACATGAAGGTCTGGAACACCCACCCCAAGGTTTACTTGGATGTGGCCCGTGAAGGACATGCCAAGTGCCCTTACTGCGGCACGCTGTACCAACTGAAAGCGGGCGAAACAGTCGGTCACGGCCACTGATTCGCACCTTCCCCTCATGGCGGTGCCCACGCTGACCATTGCGGTCCTGACCAAAAACGAAGCGCACCGCATTGAGGCTTGTTTGGCCAGCGCAGCGTTTGCCGATCAGGTCTTGGTGGTCGACAGCGGCAGCACCGACAACACCTTGGCTTTGTGCCGTCAATCGGGTGCTGATGTTTTTGAATACCCCGACTGGCAAGGCTTTGCGGTTCAACGCAATCGCCTCATTGCCCATGCGCGCGGTGATTACATTTTTTTCTTAGATGCAGACGAGCTCATCACGCCTGCGTTTCAAAAAGAACTCCAAGCCATTGTTCAGTCCTATGACAAAGCCATTTGGCAAATTCGCTGGCGCATGGTGGCTTATGGTCACGAGCTCAAATACTACATCTCTCGCTCGAAAGTGGAGCGGCTCTTCAGGCGCGACATGCTCAAAGAATTTGTGGGTGCCGTGCATGAGCAAGCCATTTTGTTCAACGAGCAAGCTACCGAGCCCACGCCTCGCAAAGTGATGGCCGCTAAGCTGTTGCACCACTCTCGCGAAACGGTGCGAGGAAGTTTGGAAAAGCTCACGCAGTACGTCATGTTGGGCGCCAGCAAACGCGCCCAAGCAGGTAAAAGTGGCGGCGTCCTGAGAGGCATTGCCTCAGGCTTTGCCATGTTTTTGCGACTGTATATTTTTCGCTTGGGATTTTTGTGTGGGGGTGCAGGTTTTTTGTATTGCCTGTTTGTTGCGTTGGAGGCTTTCTTTCGATATGCCGCTTTGCATTATGACAAAGACCATCTGAGCAACGACGTGGGCCGCGCTTAAGGTCTGGCGCTTAAACCCTAGTTCCTAGGCAAGCGAACCACAAAACAAGCGCCGCCACCACTGCGCTCTTCACAAGTGACCCGACCCTTGTGTCGATGTGCGATCGACTTGACCAAGGCCAAGCCCAAGCCCACACTGCCTGTACGCTCGCTAGCGCCAGGCAATCGAAAAAAGGGCTCAAAAATTTTCTCTCGGTAAGCCAATGGCACACCAGGCCCTTTGTCACTGACCGTCAAAATTAATTCGCTTGCGGACACAGATGCCGTCACTTGAATATCCTCAGGGCCCTTGATAGCGCCATATCGACTGGCGTTTTCAAGGAGATTGCGAATTAAGCGGCGCATTAACTTCACAACGCCTCGCATTTCAATGTTGCGCACGCCTGCTTGAACTTCAAACACTGCACCCACGCGGGCACACTCTTCTGCACACAAACCCATCACATCAACGACTTCGACTGTGCCCATGTCGGCCTCTTGCGCATCGAGTCGGCTGGCCAACAAAATTTCGTCAATCAATTGATCGAGTTCAGAGATGTTGCGAGCAATTTCTTGCTTGGCCGTTTCATTGTGATCGCCTCCCATGAATTCAAGGCCCATTCGAATGCGCGTGAGTGGCGAGCGCAACTCATGTGATGCATTGGCCAGCAATGATTTTTGAGAGGCCAACAAGGCTTGCTGTGAGCTCATTAAATTTTGAATGCGTTCAGCGGCCGCGTTGAACCGGCGAGACAAATCAGCCACCTCATCTTGTCCTTGCTCGGCCATGCGCACTGCAAGATCACCTTCGCCCCAGCGTTGAACGTCTCGCTGCAAGACCTCTAAGCGCTGTGTGAGTTTGCGAACAATGGGATAGACGCCCAAAGCCACAGCCAAGCCCACCAGCAAAAGCATCCACACAAAACCATAGGGCGGCCGCGCCCACCATGGCGATATATCGCGTGGCATACCGCCTATGGGTCTGCTAAAACCACCCGGCCCCATGCCCTCACCTGGTCCCTGCCCAGCCATGGGAGGGCGACGGGGAAGCAAGAGATTTAACTTCTGTCCATCTGGCAGGGTGAGCTCAAAGTTAACGCCCACGCCACGTTGCAGTTGTCCGGGCACCATGGCCAACAACTCGCCTTGTTCATTGCGCACTTGCAACTCACGCACACCTTGAGGGCCGTTGTGCGCCACATGTTCTACCGACAAACTCCAAGCCCAACCAACCAACAGCATGAGGATGGCAACACCCAACACAACCGCCAACCAAATTCGCAGGTACAAATGTTTAGAAATTGAAGAACGCCAAGCCATGTTGAAATTAGGGCTGCTGTTTGGCAAACACATAGCCCACACCGCGAACCGTCAAAATTCTTTGTGGCAATTTGGGATCGTCTTCAATGGCCACTCGAATTCGGCCCATGTGCACATCGATAGATCGGTCAAAAGCCTCTATCTCACGGCCTCGCACTGCTTCCATGATTTGGTCACGCGACAATACCCGACCCGCTCGCTCGGCCATGGCCACCAAAAGGTCAAATTGATACGAAGTGAGTTCGCACATTTGGCCCTTCACGGAAATTGCACGCGCATCGCGATCAATTTCTAAACTGCCAAACTGCATGCGCGATGGATGGTCTGACACGGCTTCTGTTTTGCGCCGCAGAATGGCTCTAATGCGCGCCAACAATTCACGCGGTTCAAAGGGTTTGGGCAAATAATCGTCGGCCCCCAACTCTAAGCCCACAACGCGGTCCATGGGATCGCCTTTGGCAGTAAGCATGAGCACTGGCGTTTGCGCATGTGCACCAGACAGTGCGCGAATTTTTTGACATACTTGCAGACCGTCCATGTCGGGCAGCATCAAATCCAAGATGACCAAATTGGGCGAATTTTTTTGGACCGCACTCAAGCCTGCAGCACCATCACCCACATGGGAAAAACCAAAGCCCGATTGACGAAGATAATCACCTACCATCTTGGCCAAACGCTCATCGTCTTCGATCATCAAAAGTTGCGCGGTCATACTTTCACTTATCTGCCTCACTGACGACATGATGCGCCTAGACGAGAACAAACTCACCACAAATGCTTGAAGCCTTCGTAAAGTTTCGTAAATCAGTCTGTCTCGGGAGGTTGAAAATGCCAGGCCAGCGCCACCAAAATTAGCACAGGCATGCCCAACAAAGCGGTGGCATTGAAGAAGTCGGCATAGCCATGGGCATTGACAAAATCGCCCGAGAAACCCGCAATGAATTTGGGCAAGAGCAACATCATGGAACTGAGCAAAGCATATTGCGTGGCCGAGTATTTGATGTTGGTCAAAGATGACAAGTAGGCAATGAAGGCTGCTGAAGCAATGCCACTGGCCAAGTTGTCTGCCGAGACCACCGCAATCAATGCACGCACATCGTGGCCATGGCCGGCCAACCATGCAAACAACAGATTGCTCAAGGCACTGAGCAAGGCCCCCAACATCAAAATGCGCATCACCCCCCAGCGCAAGGCCATGACGCCGCCTACAAATGCACCCAACAGTGTCATGAGCACACCATACACTTTGGTCACAGTGGCTACCTCGGCCTTGGTGTAACCCATGTCCACGTAAAACGGATTGGCCATGATGCCCATGACCACATCGCTGATGCGGTAGACCGCAATCAAACTCAATATCAACGCGGCCTGCCATTTGTAGCGTTGGATGAAATCGGCAAAGGGGTCGATCAACGCACCCTGCAGCCATTCCTTCACATTTCTGGCGGGCGGCAATTCAGCGGGACTGGGTTCTTGGGACATGATCACAGTGATCATGCCCACCGACATGCTCAGCGCCATGACCAAGTAAGCTGTTTGCCAAGCTGCATGCAAATAGCCTACGACATTTTCGCCTTGAACCCAAGCGGCCACCCACAACACGCCCGCGCCTGCCCAAATCATGGCCAATCGATACCCCGTTTGGTAGCTGGCTGCCAAGGCGGCTTGCTGTGTGGGGTCGGCTGATTCAATGCGAAATGCATCGAGTGCAATGTCTTGTGTGGCAGAACCCACGGCAACCAACAAAGCGCACCAGACCACTGGCCCTAATGTTTGGGCAGGGTCGCTGAGCGCCATGCCCACCAAGCCAAGCATGACCAAGGCCTGTGCCAACAACAGCCAACTGCGCCTGCGACCTAAACGATGCGTCAAGAAAGGGATGGGCATTCGATCTACCAATGGCGCCCAAACCCACTTGAAGCCATAGGCCAGGCCCACCCAACTGAGGTAGCCAATGGTGCTGCGGTCAATGCCGGCTTCACGCAAACGAAAGCTCAAAGTACCCAAGACCAGCAGCAGCGGCAAGCCCGCGGAAAAGCCCAACAACAGCATGCGCAAACTGGCAGGCTGCAAATAGACACGCCATGAAGCGAGCCATGAAAAAGTGGGCTGAGCTGTCAATGTCTTTTCTGTCATGTCGCCATTATCCAAGCTCCGATGAGTTTTTGCGAAAGATCTGATTTGAAATCTTGGGCTGCGGCACTATGATTCAAGCATGTGCTGGCGATGTTTTTCAAATTTGAACGCGTCTGATCCCTTGGCAGCTTCAAACACTGAAGCAGAGGGATCGTCTCGACGTGTTTTTTTGAATCAACTGGGCGGGGCTGGCTTGGGTTTCACAGCGCTGTTGGCTGGCACTGCGCAGGCCCAGGTCGCTGTGGGCCAAGCTTCCAGCATGCGCAAACTCATTCCAGCCGAAACACTGGAAGCTTCTGCCAGACAACAGTATCGACAGACCTTGGGTGAAGCCGATAGCAAAGGGGCCTTGGCCCCAGACGATTACCCGCAGCTCAAACGCTTGCGCGCCATCGCCGCCAGACTGATCCCGTATACAACGCAGTGGAACCCCGATGCGCACAAATGGAAGTGGGAAGTGAATTTGATTGGCAGCAAGCAACTGAATGCTTGGTGCATGCCTGGCGGCAAGATTGCGTTTTACACCGGCATCTTGGATCAACTGCAACTCACAGACGATGAAGTGGCCATGATCATGGGCCACGAAATGGCGCACGCTCTGCGTGAGCACTCGCGCGAGCGTTTGGCCAAATCAAAGGCCACGAGCTTGGGTTTGTCAGTGGCCTCTCAGTTGCTGGGCTTAGGCCAACTAGGCGATGTTGCGGCCAACTTAGGCACCCAATTGCTCACCTTGAAATACGGCCGCGACGACGAAACAGAAGCCGATCTGGTCGGCCTTGAAATTGCAGCCCGCGGCGGTTTCAAACCCGAGGCCAGTGTGCAACTTTGGAAGAAAATGTTGGGCGCTACCGGCGGTGGTAAGAATCAACCCAGCTTTTTGTCAACGCACCCAAGTGGCAACAATCGCATTCATGAGTTAGAAGCCAATTTGCCCAAAGTCGCTCAGCTTTATGAGCAGGCACTGCAAACGCAACCTGCCTCGCATCTCAACTAAGAACCTAAGCCCCTGATCAGGCTTGCGCCGTATCAGGTTCCACCGACATAAGGGTTCGTGCGTCGCTCGCGACCAAAGCTGCTTTCAGGGCCGTGGCCAGGAATGAACACGGTGTCATCGCCCATGGGCCACAAACGCTCTGTGATGCTGGCAATCAAGGTGTCGTGATCGCCTTGCGGAAAATCGGTGCGCCCGATGCTCCCAGCAAACAAAACATCCCCCACAAACGCACGCTTGATTTCAGGAGAATGAAACACCACATGACCCGGAGTGTGTCCAGGGCAATGTCGCACGTTAAGCGTGTGTGACCCCAGCGTCACGGTATCGCCATCCACCAGCCACCGCGTGGGTGTGAAAATTTCTGCATCTGGAAACTGAAACATGCGACTTTGATCGGACAAGCGATCAATCCAAAATTGATCGCCGGGGTGGGGGCCAACGATGGGCAAGTTCAAGTTGCGCGCCAAGACGGCCGTACCGCCTGCGTGATCGATGTGCGCGTGGGTGAGCCAAATTTGCTCTAGCTTCAAACCCCGTTGCTGAACCTCTCCCAAGATCAAGTCGAGGTCACCACCAGGATCGATCACTGCCGCTTGCTGGGTTTGGTCGTCCCAAATCAAAGAGCAGTTTTGTTGAAACGGCGTGACAGGTATGGTTTGGTACTGAAGCATGCTGGTATTTCAATGGGTTGCGCTTGCAAGGCAATGTAACAAAGTTTGCCTGCAAAACTCGTATTGTGAGGTCTTGTTCACTGACTCACACATGACCACACCACTTTTTCGCTCAGAAGTGACCCTGTCCAAGCAAGCCTCTTGGATGGGCCCTATTCACCTTGCACACAATCCGCGCTTTACCATCGTGGCCAGCATCGCTTTGGTGCTTGCGGGTGCCTTGTTGGCATTTGGGGCTTGGGGCAAAGTGGCGCGCAAAGTTCGTGTGCCTGGCGTCCTCATGCCGCAATGGGGCACGGTGGAATTAAGTACCGCCATGTCAGGCGTGCTGCTTGAACAAAGGGTGAAAGAAGGCGACTGGGTTCAACAAGGTCAAGTTTTGTTTGTAGTCAACACCGACAAAACCTCCGCCGAAGGCAGCACAGCCAACTTATTGGCATCTCATTTGGCGCAGCGGCGCAGCACCTTGTCGGCTGAGCGCGCTTCGCGCGTTGCTCAAAACCGCCAACGTGAAACGCATCTGACAGATCGCATTCGTTCCTTGTCACTTGAAACAGTGCAAGCCACTCAAGAACATGCCTTGGCAAAGCGCAGGGTTGCGTTGGCGCAAAAAACTTCTGCGCGGTTTGAGCAAATGGCGGCTGAAGGCTTTGTCTCTGACATTCAAGCGCAAAGCAAACAAGAAGAACTCATTGACCTTCAATCGCGCTTAGAAAATACACTGCGCAATGGTGTTGCGTTGGCACGCGAACACATTTCATCTCAGGCCGACTTGGCCCATCTTCAAAAGCAGTTGGCCATAGACCTGCTCCAACTCGACCGCAACCTGGCCAGCCTAGATCAAGAGTCTGCCGAAATCCAATCGCGCAAAACCAGCAGTGTGTTGGCACCGCAAGCGGGTCAGGTCAGCACAGTTCATCTCAGCCTAGGCGCCATGGCACAGGCTGGCCAAACCATTGCCAGCTTGGTGCCTCACGCTACTTCTCAAGTCAGTTCTCATGTCAGCTCTCGTGTCAGCTCTAATGTGAACTCCCATGTGACCTCTTATGCACCAGACCCATCGGCACACACTTTGGTTGCCGCTCTTTTGCACCCACCCGCACTGCCGGCTTCATTCAGCCGGGTCAAGA
>CAIODE010000217.1 GCA_903856875.1 uncultured Burkholderiales bacterium | reverse complement strand
TAAAAAGCTTCTGCGGCTTTCGCCCCCAAAAGCCTGAATCTGGGGCATTTATCTCTTCAGAAAGCCCATGAACTTCCAAGAATTACCCCCAGACACCCGTCCTCGCGAAAAAATACTCACTCGCGGGCCCGGCGCTCTAAGCGATACCGAGCTTTTGGCCCTGTTACTCAGAACAGGGGTGGCTGGCCGCAATGTGCTGCAATTGGCGCAAGACATGTTAGTGGCCAGTGGCGGCCTGGCCAATTTGCTGCTCACTCCGCCTGCGCAACAAACAGCCATCAAAGGTCTAGGGCCCGCCAAACAATCTGAGCTCTTGGCCGTCATGGAATTGGCCAAGCGCGCCATGGCCCAGCAACTCAGCACCCGGGAGGTTATGCAAAGTGCCAGCAGCGTTCAGCTTTATTTACAGCTTCATTTGGCGCACAAAACACACGAGGTGTTTGCCATGCTGTTCCTAGACGCTCAGCACAAACTGGTTTGCATGGAAACTTTGTTTCGGGGCACCCTCAGCCAAACCAGTGTGTACCCCCGTGAAGTGGTGCTTCGGGCCTTGCATCACCACAGCGCTGCCGTGGTGTTGGCGCACAACCATCCCAGTGGCTCAGTGCATCCCAGCCCTGCCGATTTGCACCTTACGCACAGTTTGAAGTCTGCCTTGGCCATGGTGGATGTTAGGGTGTTAGACCATGTCATTGTGGGCCCGGGTCAGGCTTTTTCCATGGCCGAGCAAGGCGTTTTATAGGGCAGCACTTAAAACCCACATAGCTTGTGGCAACATGGGCCAGTGAAATTCCAATCTCTTCAAGATCTCAAACTGGTTCAAAAGCAAATTGCGGCGGCGCAGGCCAAAGCCGCGGCTGAGGAAGCCGCGCGCGCAGCCGCTCTTCGCAAGGCAGAAGCGGATAAAAACCTGTTTGCACGCGCCATCGGCAAGGTAGCGCCATTGCCTGTTCACAACAAAGCACATCTACCCAGCAAGCCGCGCGAACCCGTGGCCACCCAGCTTCAAAAAGACGAAGCCAAGGTCATTCAAGATTCATTGAGCGATGAGTTCGATGTGAGCACTTTGCTAGACACCGACGATGCATTGAGCTTTCGCAGGCCCGGTGTCGGCACTGAAGTCACGCGCAAATTGCGAAAAGGCGAATGGGCCATTCAACGTGAAGTTGATTTGCATGGCCTGCGCAGCGACGAAGCGCGCTTGGCCTTAACCAGCTTTATTCGAGATGCGCACAAACACGGCATTCGATGTGTGCGGGTGGTGCATGGCAAAGGTTTGGGCTCACCTGGCAAGACGCCTGTGCTCAAATCTAAAGTACACAGTTGGCTGGTTCAAAAAAATCAAGTGATGGCTTTTGTGCAAGCCAAACCGGCTGAAGGCGGCGCTGGCGCTTTGGTGGTGTTGCTCACACCTTCTTGAATTATTCTGACGCCTGACGCAGCGTTTGGGACACAGGTTGCCGGAGAACTTCCGCCAAGCCCCACCATCCGGCAATCCATGCCAAGGCGGCACCTGTGAGTGCACCAGCAGCGGGTACCCACAGTGAGGCAGTCCATTCAAACTCAAACACAAATCGAGCCAAGCCCCATCCGACCAACTCGGCCACCAAGCTGGCCAAGAAGCCAGCCAACAGCCCTACCCCCACAAGTTCTGCTGTTTGCACTTGGCTCAATAAACGACCTGTTGCACCCAAGGCCCGCATGATGGCGAATTCTCTTTTTCGTTCTTCACGCGTGGAAGTAACGGCTGCTGTGAGCACCAACAAGCCCGCTATCAAGGTGAACGCAAATAGAAACTCAACGGCACGAATGACTTGGTCTAATACATTTTGAATTTGTGTCAGAGTAGCTCGCAAGTCGACACTGGTGACATTGGGAAACTGCTGAAGCAAGTTGCGCTCGAAAGCGGGTACATCAGGTGTTTTAAATGCAGCCATGTAACTCAAGGGCACATCGGGCAAATTGTCTACCGGATAGATCACAAAGAAGTTGGCGCACATCGAGCCCCACTCGACTTTGCGCAAGGAGGTGATGCGCCCTTCAGAAATGACACCGCCTACATCAAACCGCAAACGATCACCCATCTTCAAGCCAAGGGTTTTGGCAATGCCTATTTCAACACTGACTGCATCGCTTTCGCCTTCTTGCCATTGACCTTGAACCACAGGATTGTGTTCTGGCTTGGTCGCACGCGCAGACAAGTTAAATTCACGGTCAACCAATCGTTTGGCACGGTCATCGGTGTAATCAAGCGGACTGACAGCATTGCCGTTAATGGCTACCAAGCGGCCTCGGATCATGGGGTACCAGTCGTATTCTTTCACACCCACTTGCTTGAGCGCGGCTTGAAAAGCTTGTGTTTGATCGGGCTGGACATTGATCACGAAACGATCTGGCGCATTCACAGGTGTGGCCTTGCGCCAGCTGTTGATGAGATCGGTGCGTAGCAAAACCAACAACACCAAGGCCAACAAACCAACCGACAATGCGCTCACTTGAACCACCGCATACACTGGGCGAGCCATGACTTGGCGTGTCGCCAACAAAAGCCATCTTGGCGTGGCGTCCGAGGGCACCCATTTACGCAAGAGTTTCAAAGCGAACCAGGTGGCGCCTGCAAATAACAGGGTGGCTATTGCAAACCCACCGACTGTCATCAAGCCCAGCTTCACATCGCGACTGGCCCACATCAAGGCGCCTGCAAAACCGAACAAGCCTGTCAGTAAAACACCAACAGACGCAGGTTGTAAACCACCCATATCGCGGCGTATAACGCGCATCGCCGGCACTTTGGCCAGCTGCAACACTGGCGGTAGGCCAAAGGCCAGCAACAATGTCAGGCCCATGCCCAAACCCAACAAGGCAGGGGCAACAGAACTGGGTGGCAGTTGCGCATCTACCAAACCCGCTAACAGCCATACAAAGGCGTGATGAACACCATAGCCCAGCAACACCCCCAACAAACTGGCCACCATGCCCGCGGTGATGAACTCAAAGGCGTAAGCCACAGACAAAGTTTGTTGGCTTTGCCCCAAGACGCGCAACAAGGCACAAGCATCGAGGTGCTTGCTTGCAAAGGTTCTGGCTGCCAATGCCACGGCCACGGCGCACAACAAGGCAGCGAGCAGCGCAACCAAATTCAAAAACTTTTCAGCACGGTCAAGGGTTTGACGCATTTCAGGGCGGCCACTTTCCATCGATTCAATTTGAATGCCGCGCACTTCTGGCTTATCAACTTCTTCACGGGCCCATTTTAAAAACTGCTGCACATTCACCTGCGCCTCATCACCCGACACTGCCATGCGGTAAGAAATGCGGCTTGCGGGTTGTATCAAGCCCGTGGCTGGCACATCGGATTGGTGAATCATGACCCTCGGTGCAAAATTCATAAAGGCAGCACCGCGGTCTGGCTCGCGGTCAATGAGTGCTGCAATTTGAAAAGACTTGTCGCCCAGCCAAATCACATCACCCATCTGAAGGTTCAAGACTTCCAGCAAGGCAGGGTCGACCCATGCTTGTCCAGGCTGAGGCACATCTCGGGTAAAAAATGAAGCGCCTGATTTGTTGTTGCTCGTACCCTGACTCTGTGGGTTCAGCAAGCTCATTTGTCCTCGCAAGGGATAGCCTACCGACACCGCTTTCAAAGCCACCAACTTGGTTTCACCACCTTTGGCATCGTCTGCTCGCGCCATACTGGGGAAGCTCAAGCTGGCATTGGTTTTGAGGCCTAGCGCTAGGGCTTTTTTCTGAAAATTTTCGGCGGTGGGCTTGTCGCTGACCACCACGGCATCACCACCCAAAAGTTGTCTGGCGTCTCGCCATAAACCAGCTTGAAGTCGATCGGAGAAAAACCCAACGGCTGTGAGTGCAGCGACTGCCAACACCACCGAAACGATGAGCAAATTCAATTCACCCGAACGCAAATCTCGCCAAAGATTGCGCAAACCCAATTGAAATGCGCGCGACCAAGAATGATTGTTCAAGACAAGTGAGGAGGAGTTCACGGGCGCTTTAGAAACTTCAGCCGACATCTTGAAGCAGTGTCTTGCTTGAGGCTTCGGCCAGCTCAGCTTGCCACTTCAATCTGTGCGGTGCACTGAAACACAAGAATCGCTTGTTGGTGGCACGGCCAATGGCGCAAAGCTGAACGCGCTCGGCCACCTCTAAGCCCATTTGGGTAATACCACTGCGTGATACGGCAATGGGTACACCCATTTGCGCAGACTTGATGACCATCTCGCTGGTGAGCCTGCCCGTGGTGTAAAAAACTTTGTCGTGGCCGCTGACATCGTTCATGACCATCCAGCCTGCAATCGTGTCTACCGCATTGTGCCTGCCCACATCTTCGACAAACATCATCATGTCTGATCCCTTGAACAAAGCGCAGCCATGCACAGAGCCCGAAGATTTGTAAGTGGTTTCTTGAATGCGAATGGCGTTGACCAAGGCGTACAAAGTGGCCTGAGAAATGTGCGCGTCGGCTGGCAATTGAATGGCATCGATGTCGCTGACCAAATCTCCGAACACACTGCCTTGTCCACAGCCAGTTGTGACCACACGTGCTGCCGTTTTGGGGCCAGCTTGGCTCAGGCCATCGCGTGTTTTGATGGCTGCCACACCAGGTTGACCCATTTCGCCTTCGCCTAAGGACCAGTCAACGGTGACCGATTCAATTTCATTCACCGATTGAATCAAGCGTTGGTTGAGCAAGAACCCCAGCACCAAGCATTCAGGACTTGCGCCCAAGGTCATGAGCGTGACCAATTCTTTCTTGTCCAAATAGACGGTGAGGGCTCGCTCTGCGGGAATGTGCACTTGGGAGCTTTCACCAAACTCGTTGACCACACTGATTTGACGCGTCAACTCTGCGCTGGCTTGGGTCAGTCTGGGTTTAAGGGCAGGAGCTTGCAACATGGGTCAATCAAAGATTCAGGCCTGAGCCTAACGCAAAAAGTCCCACGCTTATGCAGCGAGGGACTTTCAACCTGATGAATTCAGGGAAAAATTAGGATTTTTTGGCAGGGGCAGCTGCGGGGGCTGTCGCAGCGCCAGGCGCTGCAGGCTTAGCACCTGCGGCAGGTGCTGCTGCCACAGCCGCAGGCGCGGCCGGTGCAGCGGCCACAAAAGGACCTGGGTCTGCACAGGCTGGGGTAGCCACAGGCGGATTGGTAGATTTACCACTGGCCTTGGCTGTTTTGTAGTAGTGCGCCGCCACTTTTTCGCGCGATTTACACAATTGAAAATCTGCTACTTTGTTGCCGTGGGCTGTTTTAGCGGCAGCTTCCGCGGCCTTGGCTTTGGCTTCGTCGCTTGGGGCTGGCAACTTGGCCATTGTAGAAACGCTGAACAAAGAAGCCAGTGCCAAAGTGGCCAAGCTGATCAATGATTTTTTCATGGTTGGAATCCTCATGCTTCAAGCAGATGCCGATGTGGAAGCCGCGCCACCGTGGGCTGCTGCTTCGGGAGATCTTTGCGCAGGTATTTTGCCTGCCTTGATGTCGTTGTACCAAAGTTCATGGTGTTCTTTGGCCCAGGTTTCATCGACATAACCCGTGCGCATGGCGCTGTAGGCGCCATCCATGCCAACGGTGCCCATGTAGATGTGCCCCATGAACATGGCCATCATGAGGATCGTGGCAATGCCATGAATCATGTTGGCAATTTGCATGGTGCTGCGCTCATAAATGAGGCCGGGAATGAGTTTGTCGAGCACCAAGCCTGAGGCCACCACAATGAGGCCCAAGCCCAACACACCAAACCAAAACACCACTTTCTCGCCAGCGTTGAAACGGTGAGATGGCACTTCATCTCCAGAGAACATGCCGCCTCCCTTCAACATCCAAGTGATGTCTTCTTTGCTAGGGAAGTTGTCTTTCAAAAAGGTGATGAACACAATGATCAAGGACACTGCAAACAAAGGCCCTGCAAAGTTGTGCACATTCTTCAAAATGTAGGTGAGCCAACCGAACAATGCGTTGCCAAAAATGGGCTGAATGAAAAACTTACCAAAGGCCATGACCAGCCCTGAAATGGCCAAGGCAACAAACGCGATGGCATTGGTCCAATGCGCAGAGCGCTCTAGCGGTGTAAAGCGTTCAATCTTGCGGCCTGTTTCAGCACCGTGCAGTTTCATGGCGCCTTTGCCGTAATAAAACAAAGCGATCGCCAAAGCAGCAATTAGCAACAATGAGCCGCCATAAGGAATGATCCAGTTGTTGCGAACTTGGCGCCAAGCTTCACCGGCATTGGTGAGCCTAGAGCCTGGGTATTGAACAAAAGGTTGAATGAGGTTGCCAGCTTCTGGCGCTTCCGAAACTGGCAAGCTGCTGTAGCCCGTGACGCCGGCACCCACTTGGCGCCACATGGGCGCATTGTTGCCAGGCTGAACTTGACCACGCTCACCATTGTTTTGGTCTGCGTATTTGGGGTCGGTATTGGCATCAGGTGCGATGGAAAAAATATTCGCACTCTTGACACCTGTTGCAGCTGACTTAGCTGGCTCTGATGCTGACGTAGCGGCAGCAGCTGCTGGTGCTGCTGGTGATGCTGCTGGTGCAGCGGTTTGCGCTGTGGCACTCAAGGCCCCGCCCAGCATCAGGCTGGCGGCTAT
>CAIODE010000216.1 GCA_903856875.1 uncultured Burkholderiales bacterium | reverse complement strand
TGGCGCGGTACTTGGAAAAGATGCTGTCAAGAATCCTGGGTTGGTAGGGATTGGGCTGAGTTATCTGGACAATGATTTGAGCTACTCCGACTTGGGACTTCTGGCGTTAAACGCTATTGGCGCTACTACTAACGATGCCATTGTGTCTAAGCTTTGGTTCAACTTGGTGGGCTCTACCGCTTCTGCATTGGACAAGGCGCCCTATATCAAGATGTTGGTCGATGGCATGACGCCTGGCGACTTGGTGGTGATGGCTGGTGATTTATCTTTGAACACCAACAACATTGGATTGGTTGGCTTGACGCAAACTGGTGTTGAGTTTCATTCGGGCTAAATTCTTGATGGCATCAAATATTAATGTTACTCTGACCTCAATTAATCAAGAAAGATTTGTACATGAGAGTTTTGGCGATGTGGTTCTTTGCCCTGCTGGTATTGCAAGGCTGCTCGCTGGTTCAAACGGTTGAGCCGTGGCAGAAGGGCAACTTGGCCAAGCCCGAGATGACCTTTGAAGACGATCCGTTAGAGCGAGCTTACCGAGAGCACATTTACACCAGCAAGGAAGCATCAGCCGGCGGTTCTAGTTTGGGGGGTGGTGGCTGTGGTTGCAATTAAGCACAACTCGAAACTGCCTGAAATGGGTGCTGCGCTGCTCAGTGCTGCCATGGCCTTGCCTATCGTCGTTGGCACATCTCATGCCGAAAGTGCGCCAGAAAAAGGCACACTCAGTTTCAAATACTTGAATTACAAAGAAAGCCAGCAAACTTCAAGTGACGCAATAGCCGGATATGGGCGGGCTGACAGCAAGTCGGGCGCTTCAGCTTATGACGAGCGCATCCTCGTCAAAGCCACTTCTAGCAGTTTGGTCGTGCCACTCAACTCCGAATGGTCTATGTCGGGTACGCTCATTACCGACAGTATCTCGGGGGCTTCGCCGGCATACCACACGCAAGCTTTGTCGTATTTGAAAGATTTTCGCCGGGCAGTTGATACGTCGCTTACCCGCCATTTGCCGAATGGCACCTTGTCTGTGGGTATGAGTCATTCTGGTGAAAACGATTACGTATCTCGCGCCACTTCCTTGCTAGCGACTCGGTCCTCGGAGAATAGAAATACCACCTGGACAGCCGGCATTGCCATCAACCGCGATCAAATCAATCCAGCCAATCAAGTTGTGCTCAATGAAACCAAGCGCAGCAATGAAGTGTTATTGGGGGTCACACAAGTGGTAACGATGAATGACATCGTTCAATTCAACTTGGGCTACTACAAGGGCCAGGGATATTTTTCAGACCCCTACAAAATTTACGACGAACGGCCCAGAGAGCGCACGCAACAAAAGTTTCAGACACGCTGGAACCATTACTTCAATGATTTGAACGGGACCTCGCGTTTGGCCTATCGTTACTACACCGACAATTGGGGCATCCGCTCCCACACCTTGGATGCTGAGTGGGTGCAGCAAATTGGAAATGGCTGGAGTGCTGCTCCCGCGGTACGTTATTACTCACAAACTGCGGCCAAGTTTTATGTGGAGGTTGATCCTTCCATCTTGCCTTTCCCCCCCAGTCCGCCGGCCAATGCGAAGTACTTTTCAGAAGACCAACGCATGAGTGCATTTGGTGGTTTAACGTTGGGCATGAAACTCACCAAGCAACTTAACCTCGATACCAAGGTCGATGTTAAGTTGGAGCAGTATGGTCAGAAGGGTTTTTGGATTTTGTCGGGTACCGGCAGCAAAGGCTTGGCGCCGTTTTATGCACGCAACCTTCAAGTGGGTATTACGCGCTCTTTCTAATGGTGCCTAAAGCAATGCCATTGCAAATCCATCGCCTTCAATTTAAGGCGATGGGAAGCGCTTGTGAAGTGGTCTTTGCATCTCATACTAAAAAAGAGGCTGAGTCATTGGCCAAGCTGGCAATTGATGAGGTATTGCGTATTGAACGCAAATACTCTCGCTACACCACTGATTCTGTTATTGCGAAAATCAATAAACAGGCAGGGTACGCGCCAGTGGCTTGCGACGATGAAACTTGGGCTTTGTTTGAGTTTGCGTCACAACTCTTTGATAAAAGTGATGGCTTGTTTGACATAACCTCGGGGGTGCTCAGACAGGCTTGGGATTTTAAAAAACTTGAAGTGCCAAGCTCTCAAAAGTTAGAGGCTTTTTTACCTCTCATTGGTTGGCAAAAAGTAGTGTTGCAAGATCAAAGCATTGCCTTGCCTTTGCCTGGCATGGAAGTAGATTTGGGTGGCTTTGGTAAAGAGTACGCAGCAGATCGAGCAGCACAAGTGCTCAAACAAAATGGCGTGACCAGCGGCTACGTTAATTTGGCAGGTGACATGCGCTTTCTTGGTCCTAAACCTAGCGGTGAGCCTTGGATGATCGGAATTCAAGATCCACGTCAAAGTGACCAAGTGGTGGCCACCTTGCCCCTGTCGCAGGGCGGTTTGGCCACAAGTGGGGATTACGAGCGCTATTTTGAATTGAACGGGCAGCGCTACTGTCATGTTTTAAACCCCAAAACAGGACTGTCCGTCCAGCATTGGCGCACAGTAAGTGTGACGTCGCCTGCTTCAGTGGTGTCGGGTTGCACCTCCACTATGGCCATGCTGAAGGAGGCTGATGGCTTGGCGTTTTTACAGGCAACGGGTTTTGATTTCTTGGCCATTGACCACACAGGCATGGTGCACGTGCGTCAATAATGCCAACCCTGCATTAAACTAAGACGTATGAATTTAAAGATATTTTCAGTTGTGTTGACCGCATTGCTATTGCAGGTTAGCCCCGTTGGCGCTGTTGAAATGGGCAAGCCATTGCCCGCTTTGGGATTGACGGAAATTCAACCCACTAAAGGGCAGTACATCTACATTGATTATTGGGCGTCTTGGTGTGGTCCATGCCGCCAATCATTTCCTTGGATGAATGCGTTACAAGCCAAGCTTGGGCCTAAGGGCTTGAAGGTGGTAGCGGTGAATGTGGACGCTAAGCGTGCTGATGCAGACAAGTTTTTGACGCATACACCTGCGCAGTTCACTGTTGCGTATGACCCTCAGGGCGATTCTGCCAAGAAGTTAGCCATCAAAACCATGCCTACTTCGATGCTTGTAAATCCTGATGGAAAAATTTTATTTGTGCATTCTGGATTTAGAACTGAGGAAATGGGACCGCTTGAGACAAAGATAGCAGCGGCTATGTTGAGTGGAAATTAATTAGTTGCGACCAATTAAAGCTTCACGACTTGCAGGTTATTGGGTAGACATGTGAGTTTGATATGCGTCGCAAAACCCAAAGTCTCGCCATCCGCGGCCACAGGTATAGAAGTTTGGCTGCTAATGTTGGCGTTTAAGAAAGAGCAGCATTGAATGCGTGGGTGGCCTAAATGTTTTCCAATTAACAAGCTAGGCAACATCAACAGTGTTTGTAGACGATTGAACGCGCTACCTATCAGTAAATTGAGTTGACCATCGTTCAGCATGGCGTGCGGCACAGCGGCCATACCGCCGCCGTAGGTAGGCGTATTAAGTACAGATGCCAAAAGCGTCAAGCCTTCATGGATTGTTTGGCCATTAACATCTACTTTCAAGGACCAGTTTTTTAAGTTAGCCAACTCACTCAAAGTGGCTAGCAAGTAGCGAGGTAATCCTCTTAACAATTTAGGTCCCATTAGTGCACGATTACCCACTGATGCGTCAAAGCCTACCGCCAAACTGGAATGAAAATAATGAACAGACTTGTTGTCCAATTCAACGCAACCCACATCAATGGCACTTGATCTTGCATTGAGAGCATGGGCTAAGGCTTGTTGCCAAGAAAGGCGATGTAAACCCCATGCACGCGCTCCATCGTTCCCACTGCCATACGGCACCAAACCCACTTGATGACCACCATGTAAGAGGGCTGGCAGCATTTGATTAAGTGTGCCATCACCGCCTATCACCACCACGCGTGTATTTGGTGGCAACTTAGACAG
>CAIODE010000215.1 GCA_903856875.1 uncultured Burkholderiales bacterium | reverse complement strand
TGGGTTTGCGCTTGATGGGTGTCGACCCGGTTCGGGTCAAACAAATCGCGTTCGGGCTGTCGGTCGCGACAGCCGCCTTGGGGGGCGCCGCCTTGATCATCATTCAGCCGGTAGAGCCCGCCTTGGGTCGTGAATACATTGGACGTGTTTTTGCAGTCTGCGTTTTGGGCGGCATGGGCAGCATGTCAGGCACCTTGTTCGCCGCTATTTTGTTAGGGGTGGCAGAAAGTTTGACCTCCACTTTTTTGGGTCCCTCGTGGTCCCCCGCGGTGGCTTTTGGAATTTTGCTTTTCACGCTGGCTTGGCGTCCTGCGGGCCTGATGGGGAGAAACTGATGTCCTCATCGAATTTGCGCTTTTACATCGGCCTCTTGATTGCGGGCGCGTTGGTCTTTTTTGGCGTGCAGGCCTTGGCTGAGGGCTACTATCTGTTGGTGGCCTTTTACATTCTTCAGTACATTGTCTTGGCCACCGCCTGGAATATTTTGGGTGGCTACGGGGGGTATGTGAATTTTGGCTCGGCCTGCTTTTTTGCAGTGGGGGGCTACTCCACTGTTTTCTTTTACAAACTGCTGGGCTTACAGACGCTCAAAACGCTGGATTGCGGTTGGTTTGTCATCACTGGCCCCTACTTGTCCTATCTGATCATTCCTGCATCGGTGTTGGTTGGAGCGGTGATTTCGGGTTTGATGGGCTTGGGCACCGGCTACCTTACCTTGCGCTTGCGAGGTGTCTTCTTTGCCATCTCTACCTTGGCACTGACGGTGGTGGTGCAAACCTTGGTGCTGAACTGGTCTTATGTGGGCGGCGCTCGGGGCGCTTATGTCATGCGCGCTCCCAGCGTTGCAGGCTTTACCAGTACCAATGAGTTTGTCTTTTTCGTGATGCTGCTGGTTGCCATGGGCGCCCTGGCCATTGCGCGCAGCATTGAGCGCAGAAAGTTAGGCGCGGGCTTAGAGGCCATTCGAGACGACGAGGATTCGGCCGAGTGCTCGGGCGTTCCCACACTGCAGTTGAAACTGCAGGCAACCACAATCAGCGGGGCCATGATGGGTGCAGTCGGTGCGCTGTTCCCGTTCTTTGTCACCTTTGTCGACCCCGTCGGTGCCTTCAACCTGGTGCACACCGTCAACAGCATTGCCATGCCCTTGATTGGTGGTATGACGCATTGGTCCGGGCCCTTGATCGGTGCAATTTTGTTGGGAGGCGTTCAGCAGTATTTTGGCTCTAAAAATATGGTCACACCGGAGTTGAGTCTGCTCTTTGTGGGCGTGCTGATGATGGTGTTCGTGGCGATCGCACCGAATGGCATCCTGGGCTTGTGGCAGCGCTTGCGTGGAAAGGATGTCAAATGACAACTCCGTTGCTGAGTGTGCAAGGCATGGGCAAGCGCTTTGGCGGATTTGTGGTCTTGGACGACATTAATTTCGAGGTCTATCCCGGAGAACGCCTGGGACTGATCGGGCCCAACGGCTCAGGCAAAAGCACCACCGTCAACTGCCTCTCGGGGGTATTGATCCACGATACAGGTCAGATCACATTTGATGGGCAGCGACTCGATGGACTCAAACCCCATGAGCGCTCTTATGCGGGGCTGGCCCGCAGTTTCCAAATTCCAAGGCCATTTGCGCGGTTGAGCGTGCTCAAAAATATCAAAGTGCCCATGATGTTTGCCGCTGAAAAAAGAAGCGGTCGCCGGTTCAATGAATCCGAGCTGGATGCGCAAGCGCGCCACGCACTGGATCAGGTGGGATTGCTGGCCAAGGCCGAGTTGCTGGCGGGCAGTCTCACGCAGATCGATCTGCGTAAACTCGAATTAGCCCGCGCTATTGCCGCTCAACCCAAATTGCTCATTGCCGACGAGTCTATGGCCGGGCTGGCTACCTCTGAAACCGATGAGATATTGGCCTTGCTATTGCAACTCAACTCTCAAGGCATTGCAGTGATCATGATTGAGCACATCATGCGGGCGGTGTCTGCTTTTTCGCAGCGCCTGGTGGTGCTTGCTGCAGGAAAGAAAATTGCCGACGGTCCAACGCAAGAGGTGTTGCGCGACCCATTGGTGGAAAGGATTTACCTTGGCGACTGAAATTCATATCCAGAACTTGCATGCAGGCTACGGTGCGGTCACGGTGCTGAATGGTGTCAGTATCGCCGTGAACGATACTGAAACTGTGGCCTTACTGGGCACCAACGGCAACGGTAAGAGCACCTTGATGAAGTCCATCATGGGCTTGGTGCGCGCCACCCAGGGCGAGATTCACGCCAAGATTGATGGCCAGCATCTCAACTTGCGTGAAATGACCACCGAGCAAATTGTGGATGCAGGTATCGCATTGGTCCCCGAGGGCCGTCATCTTTTTCCCAAAATGACGGTGGCGCAAAATCTAAGACTCGGCGCCTTCAGGCCGTCTGCCCGCTCTGAATTGGAAACCTCCTTGGCACAAGCCTATGAGGTGTTCCCGATTCTCAAAGAGCGCAGCGAACAATTGGCCGGCAGCATGAGCGGTGGTGAGCAGCAAATGTTGGCGCTGGCGCGCGCGCTCATGTCACGCCCCAAAATACTGCTGATTGACGAGCCCTCTGTAGGCTTGGCACCGATTTTGGTTCACCGTGTGATCGATCAAATCAAAACCCTGAAAGAGATGGCCGGTTTGACCGTTTTGATGGCCGAGCAAAATTTCACACAAGCTATGCGTGTGGCCGACAGAGGCTACTTGATTGTGCACGGTGAAATTGCTGTACAAGGTACAACGAGCGAGCTTTACGGAAGTGACTTGGTTAAAAAATATTACATGGGCTTATGAGCCGTGCCTTTATGTCAAAGGCACCATGCTAACCACCGAATCCCGCTGCACCTCTCAAAATTAGCTGAGTCAAGTTAAGGGAGCACTTGCGTATTTGCTATATCCAGGTCTTAGCTCAATTTGTTTAAACCAGCGGCTCAAATGTTGATACTCCTCGCGCTCAATTGGCAAGTTAAACCATCTAAAAGCAATCAAAGCCAATGGCAAATCAGCAATAGTGAAATGATCCCCTGCTACCCATGATGAACTTTTAAGTTGGTAGTCGAGGATATTTAAAATTGAACTCATTTGAACTCTTGTTTTTTCAAGTTCCGGCAAATTACGTTCTTCAAGCTTGGTACGAATCAAACCCCAGAACAAAGGCCTCATGACAGGCCATGCGGTGGTGTTATACCAATCTAGCCATTGATCAATTTTGGCTGATGGATGTGCGGATTTTGGATAAAAAGTATCTGTGACGTCATGTTTTTTTGAAAGGTATCGCAAAATTGCATGCGACTCCCACAACACCAATTCATTGTCTTTAATGACGGGTACCAACCCGTTGGGGTTCAATTGAAGATAGGACTGTGTTTTGTTCACTCCATATTGCATACCTGCATCGGTACGTTCAAATGGGATTTTTAAGTCCTCACACAACCAAAGTACTTTTTGAACATTGATTGAATTAAGTCGTCCCCAGATGTGTAAATTTTTCATCAGATTTCGTAGTCTTCCATTTTTTGTAGCTCAAAGAAAAAATGGGACCAATCTTACAGCGGCAGAACTAAAAAGTGGCTCAATCTTTTGTCGACCTACCCTGGTCGACGCTCAAATGCTTGCACGTCATCGGGTATGTGATGGAAGGCTTGTTTATCCACCGTGAAGATCGCAATTTTGGGCTTGTAGACTGAGGGGTCATCTAAAGTGCCAACCTTAACCACCATAGAACCTGGTCTAGTGGGTGTTTGTGTCCCAATACCGGTTCCACAAGTTGGACAGAAGAAACGAGTGACAGGCTTTTCTAAGTCGCTTCGTTTGAAGGACGCGGGAGTCCCTTCTTCATATTTGAACCCGTCAAGATCCAAGATAACAATGGCGTTTGGGTGCCCGCCCGTAATGTATTGACACTCCCTGCAATGGCATTGCAAAGCCGCCTTAATTTCGCCCTCATAAGAGTATCGAATCCCTTTACAGTAACAACCACCTGTCAATTTCATCACAGTCTCCATTTGTAAAGTATGACCTCGTCATAATGTAATTCTAAGAGTCACCATGGTCAAGCGTCCGGATTCTGGACACCCCCTACCCGTCCGAAGCGGGCCGTTATTGAATGCAATTAAGCCTAATTGAGATGTAAAGAATTTAAACAAATGAAGCTTCACTTACCCGAACGGATCATCTGTATGACCGAGGAGACCACCGAGTGGTTGTACTTGCTCGGTCAGTCAGCGCGCATCGTAGGCATTTCAGGTTACACGGTGCGGCCCAAAATCGCTCGCGCTGAAAAGCCGCGCATCAGTGCCTTTACCAGTGCAAAGATCGACAAAATTCTGGCGCTAAAACCTGATTGCGTATTTGGTTTCTCCGATTTACAGGCGGATATTGCAGCCATATTGATACGACATGGTGTGCAGGTCACTATTTTTAATCAACGCAGCGTAGATGAAATATTTACCATGCTGTACCAAGTGGCTGCCATGGTGGGAGAAGCTGAGCAGGGTTTGCAACGCATTCAACAGATGCAACTTCATCTGCAAACCATACAAACTGCAGCCAAATCTTTGCTGCGCCGTCCTCGTGTTTATTTCGAAGAATGGGATGAGCCACCGATCAGCGCGATACGTTGGGTCTCAGAATTGACAGGAATAGCTGGAGGCGACGATTGCTTTCCTGAACTTGCGCAGCAGTCCTTGGGTAAAAACCGCATCATTGCCGACCCAATCGAGATTGTGAGTAGGCAGCCTGACATCATCATTGGTTCTTGGTGCGGCAAAAAATTCAATCCTCAACGTGTTGCTTCACGTTCTGGCTGGCAAGATGTACCTGCTGTGAAAAATGGACAATTATTTGAAATTAAATCTGCTGACATACTGCAGCCTGGACCAGCTGCTTTGACCGATGGTGTCGATCAATTGCATCGCATCATCCTGCAATGGGCCATCAAGCATGGATAAGTTTTGAAAAGTCAACAGAAAATCGGCAACTGCTCGCCGATAGCGGCACCATCGGCAGCATAACTTTACAGTGACAGCTGAAAGCGCAAGATCATTTGGGCAAGTGATCTTCGCGTTCCATATCAAAGGTCAGCTCAACCTTCAATCCTGCAGGATCTTTGAAAAATATCTGGTTCATTCGCCAGCCCGGCACAGGACGCTCGTCAAATGGAACACCAGCAGATTTGAGCCGCGCGCGTGCACTCGAGGCGTCCGAAGCTTTGAGCGCGATGTGATCGAACTGGCCA
>CAIODE010000214.1 GCA_903856875.1 uncultured Burkholderiales bacterium | reverse complement strand
TGTAAAAGTTGATGAATTAGATGATGAAGAAGATGAACAAGAATTAGATGAAGATGACTTGGAAGAAGAAATGAGGCTACTCTCCAACGACAATGACATTAGAAAGTATTTTTAAAACACCCAAAATAATTAGGGAATTGAAGACCCTTATCCCTTCTTAGCCACCAAAGTGAGAATGTCATAACTGGCCACCAACTCTTTGTCTTGGTTGGTGACTTCAACATCCCATGCCACAACGCCCTGGCCTTGGCCATTGGCGTCTTTCTTGTTGCGGTCAATTTTGCGTTTGCATGTGAGACGCACTTGTATGCTTTCGCCCAAGCCCACGGGCTTTACAAAACGCAATGTGTCCAAACCGTAGTTGGCCAAGACGGGTCCAGGTTCTGCCACCACAAACAGGCCTGCGGCGTCGGACAAGACCAAATAGCCATGCGCTATGCGTTTGCCAAAGGCAGAAGCCTTGGCAGCCTCATCGTCAAAGTGCATGTAAAACATATCACCCGTGAGTTCGCCAAAGGCTTGCACATCAGCTTCACCAATGCGCTTGGAAGCTGTCAACAAAGACTCGCCTATTTGCACCTCTTCGAAATAACGTTTGAAAGGATGCGTGTCGGTTTCAATGACTTTGGCACCCCGAGCATATTCGCGCGTGATGGCGGTCAGCATCGTGGGTGAGCCTTGGACCGCAGCGCGTTGCATCATGTGCGTCACAGCACGAATGCCACCCAACTCTTCACCACCACCGGCACGCCCAGGGCCACCGTGTTTGAGAGAGGGTAGTGGCGATCCGTGACCCGTTGATTCGCCAGCTGATTCGCGGTCAAGCACATGCAAACGGCCGTGATTGGCAGCCAATCGCGGCACCACTTGTGCAGCCAATGCAGGGGTCTTGGTGATCAAGGAACCCACCAAGCTGCCCTTGCCGCGCTTGGCCAAAGCCATGGCTTCCTCCATGCTGTCATAAGGCATGAGCGTGCTGACAGGGCCGAAGGCTTCAATGTTGTGAACACTGTCGGTGCTTAAAGGTTTTTGGCACAGCAGCAAGGTAGGTTGGAAGAATGCACCATGGGCCACGCCCTCGCCCACCCAACTGAAATTGGCATCGCCACCGTACACCAACTCCGCACTTTGGCGCAGCAAAGCCACGCGCTCGGCCACGTCGGCTTGTTGCGCCTTGGAAGCCAATGCGCCCATCTTCACACCTTCAACGGAAGGATCACCCACCACCACTTTTGACAGGCGTGCTTTGATTTTTTCTGCCACGGCATCAAGGTGTCTGCGAGGCACAATGGCGCGGCGTATGGCGGTGCACTTCTGCCCCGCCTTGACCGTCATTTCGCGCACCACTTCTTTGACGAACAAATCAAACTCTTCATCATCGGGTGTGACGTCATCGGCCAAGATGGCGCAGTTTAAAGAGTCGGCTTCAGCGTTGAAAGGAATGCTGTTGCGAACCAGGTTGGCGTTCACGCGCAACTTGGCAGCGGTGTCGGCCGAACCTGTAAAAGTGACCACGTCGGCCACGTCCAAGCGCTCGAGCAAATCACCCGTGCTGCCAATGACCAATTGCAATGCGCCTTGAGGCAAGATGCCCGATTGGTCGATCATTCGGACCAAAGCTTCTGTCAGGTAACTGGTGGACGTTGCAGGCTTGCCGATGCAAGGCAAACCGGCCAAGAAGGTGGGCGCAAATTTTTCCAACAAGCCCCACACAGGAAAGTTGAAGGCGTTGATGTGAACTGCCACACCACCACGTGGCACCAAGATGTGCGTGCCAGCAAAGGTGTTTTTCTTACCCAAAGAAGCAACGGGGCCTTCGTGAATCATATTGCCGCTGGGCAATTCGCTGGCGGCCATGCCCGCGTAGGCAAACAAAGTCCCTGTGCCACCTTCAATGTCCACCCACGAGTCAATGCGCGTGGCACCCGTGTGCGCTGAGATGGCATAGAGCTCTTCTTTGCGTTCACCCAAATACTTGGCCAATGCGCGCAGCGCG
>CAIODE010000213.1 GCA_903856875.1 uncultured Burkholderiales bacterium | reverse complement strand
GCCATGGAAGGCGCTGTCATTGACAGCCCACGCGGCAAATGGACCATGAGCAAATCACACAATCCTGTGCAAGACATTTACTTGCGCGTGGCAGAAAAAGGCGAAAACAAAGTCATTGGCGTCGCCTCCAAAGCGCTGGCCGATTCGGGCGCCGGTTGCCGCATGGGCTAATTCAAAAGGCCCATCACGCCAAAGCGGCGGAGTCATCCGCCGCTTTTTTTATGCCTTCTTGAGACGCGATTCTCAATTGCTTTAGTGTTAATCTTTCCCCTATGGATTTCGTCAATTTCCTCATCCAGTTGCTGAACAGTGTTCAGTATGGATTGCTGCTGTTCATGTTGGCTGCGGGCCTGACTTTGATTTTTGGCATCATGGGCGTGGTCAATTTGGCGCATGGTAGTTTCTACATGTTGGGGGCCTATTTGGCTTGGTCATTGGCCGCCATGACACACAGCTTCACACTGGCCATCATCTTGGGCACACTGCTTTCTGTGCTGTTTGGTTTGTTGCTTGAATGGTTGTTGTTCAGACACTTTTACAAACGCGATCACCTTGACCAAGTGCTGCTGACCTTTGGTCTTATTTACGTTTTTGAAGAGATGCGTTCCATTTTGTGGGGCGACGATGTGCATGGCGTCACCATTCCCGATGTTCTCAGCGCCTCTATTCCACTTACAGAAACACTTTCTTATCCCGTCTACCGATTGTTCATGTCGGGTGTGTGTTTGCTCTTGGCTTTGGGTCTTTACTTGCTCATTTCCAAAACACGCTTGGGCATGAAAATTCGCGCGGGTGCTTTCAACCACGAGATGACCGAAGCCTTGGGCGTCAACATCAAATTGATTCATGCATTGGTGTTTGCCATGGGTGTGGGCCTGGCCACCATTGCCGGCATGGTGGCTGCACCCGTTTCCAGTGTGTACCCCAACATGGGCTCGCAAGTGCTCATCATGTGTTTTGTGGTGGTGGTCATCGGCGGCATTGGTTCGGTCAAAGGCGCGCTCATTGCCGCACTGCTGGTGGGCTTGGTCGACACCTTTGGCAAAGTCTTGTTGCCGCAAGTGGCAGGCATGCTGGTCTATGTGTTGATGGCCATTGTTTTACTTTACAAGCCTGAAGGCTTGTTCAAAAACTAAAGGGGCTGGTATGAGCGACGCACAGGCCCCCCTTGAAACTCTGCCGCGCAGTTTGAAAATTTTGTTAGGTGCTGCGCTCGTAGCGCTGGCGGCCTTCCCCTTTGTCGGCACAGACTATTACCTGCAAATGGTCACCCGCATGATGATCTTGGCCATCTTTGCCATGAGCCTTGATTTGCTGCAAGGTGTCACAGGCCTCGTCTCTTTGGGGCATGCTGCCTACTTTGGTGTGGCGGGCTATGCCTTGGCATTTTTAACGCCACCCGGAGAGCCCGTATCTTTGTGGTGGACCTTGCCAGCAGCGGTAGGCTCTTCAGCCTTGCTGGCACTGATCATTGGCTTCTTGGTCGTGCGCACCCACGGTATTTACTTCATCATGGTCACCATGGCCTTTGCACAGATGGTGTTCTATGCTTTCTTTGACAACAAGGTATTGGGCGGCTCAGACGGCATCTACATCAACTTCAAACCTGAAGCTGTGTTGTTTGATTTAGAAAACAAAACAGTTTTCTATTTCTTCACATTGGCTCTCATGCTCTTGGTTTATTTATTTTTACGACGCCTGCTGTGGAGTCCCTTTGGGCGCGCATTGGCAGGCATTCGCGTCAATGAACATCGCATGCGTGCATTGGGGTATGGCACCTTCAACCACAAGCTGGCGGCCTTTACTTTGGCAGGCGCATTGGCAGGTTTAGCTGGCTTCTTGTGGGGCGCGCAATCGGGTTATGTCAATCCTGAACTGATGGGTTTTCACATGAGCGCACACGTCATCATGATGGTCATCTTAGGCGGCATGGGCAATTTTGCAGGAGCCATTGTGGGCGCTTTCTCATTTGAGTATTTGCTGCATGTGTTCAAAGATTTGCCCGAAGTGGCAGGTTTCAAATTAGGCAAACATTGGCAATTGTGGATGGGTCTCTTCATTGTGGCGCTGGTGGTGCTGGCACCCCGCGGCATTTTGGGCTTGTTTGATTCACTTTTTAAAAGCAAGGCACAAAGTCATGACTGAAGTTCATTCAGAGCACGACTTGCTGTTGCGCGCCCACAAAATCACCAAACAGTTTGGTGGGCTCACGGCCGTCAACGAAGTGTCTGTCGATTTGCGCAAAGGCGAAATTCATGCGGTCATTGGGCCCAATGGTGCTGGCAAGTCAACCCTGACCAATTTACTCACGGGCGATCTGACACTCACATCAGGCCATGTGGCTTTGAACGGTCAAGACATCACCGGATGGACACCCGAAAAAATTTCTCGCCATGGCTTGGGCAGAAGCTATCAAAAGACCAACATCTTCAGAAGTTTCAGCGTGTGGGATAACGTTCGTTTGTCCGCCCAATCGCGCAGTCAACCCATGCCCTTCAATCCCTTGGCTTGGCTACGACAAGCCAGCCTCATGACCGACGTGAACGAACGTACAGAGCGTGCCCTTGAATTGGCAGGCCTTCAAAATCGCCGCCAAGCCGTGGCAGGCGCTGCCAGTCATGGCGAGCAACGTCAACTTGAAATTGCCATGACCTTGGCCACAGAGCCCCAAGTTCTTTTGCTTGACGAGCCGCTGGCCGGCATGGGCGTGGCAGAAGCCGAAAGCATGGTTCAGTTGCTCCTGCGATTAAAACCATTGCACGCCATGATGCTGGTTGAGCACGACATGGACGCTGTTTTTGCTTTGGCAGACCACCTGACCGTGATGGTCAATGGCCAAGTGATTGCCAGCGGCTTGCCTGCTGAGGTGCGCGCCAACGAAGGCGTTCAAGCTGCCTATTTGGGTGAGGATCATTGAGATGAGCGACACATTGATTCAAGTGCAAGGCCTCAACAGTTTCTATGGGGCCAGCCACATTTTGCGGAACATTGACTTTGCAGTCAATCGCGGCGAAACCATTGGCTTGATGGGTCGCAATGGCATGGGCAAAAGCACACTCCTCAAATCCATCATGGGCATTGTCACACCCCAATCGGGTCATGTTTACATCAAAGGTCAGCGGATGAATGACCGCGATATTTTTGAAGTCGCGCAACTTGGCATTGCCTACGTGCCAGAAGGGCGCGGCATTTTTGGCAACTTGAGTGTGGTTGAGAATTTGAAAATGGCGGCCCGTCCTGGCACACATGGTCAAAACGATTGGACGTACGAGCGTGTGCTCGAAACTTTTCCACGCTTGAAAGAGCGGCTGGGTCATGGTGGACAACAGCTTTCCGGCGGCGAACAACAGATGTTGACCATCGGCAGAGCTTTGATGACCAACCCCGATGTGCTCATTTTGGATGAAGCTACAGAAGGTTTAGCGCCCCTGATTGCCAGAGAGATTTGGCGCATCTGCAGTGTCATTAAAGAAAGTGGCATCAGCAGCATCATTGTTGATAAAAACTGGAAGCACGTCACCAAGATTACCGATCGAAATGTCATTTTGGTCAAAGGTGAAGTCGTCTTTGAGGGCAGCTCTGAGTTGCTGCAATCACAGCCCGAAATCATGGCGCAACATTTGGGAGTTTAAATACGATGGCCAATGACACCACTTTAAAAGGCGTGCGCGTTGTCAGTTTGGCGCTGAATTTACCCGGGCCTGCAGCATTGATGCGCTTGGCAAACATGGGAGCCACTTGCACCAAGATCAACCCGCCCCAAGGCGATCCCATGGCTCATTACACGCCAGGTTTTTATGACATTTTGCACAAAGGCATGAAGCAAATCCAATGTGATTTGAAAGGTGCAAAGGGACAACAAACCTTGCATCAATTGCTTGCCAAAACCGATGTGCTGCTCACCTCGTTCAGGCCCTCTGCTTTGAACAAACTGGGTTTGAGCTGGAAGGCATTGCACAAACAGTACCCAAAGCTCAGCTGCGTCACCGTGGTCGGAGCCCCTGGCCCTTTGGCTGAAATTCCGGGTCACGATTTAACTTACCAAGCCGAAGTTAACTTGGTGCCTGGCATGACATTGCCAGCCAGTTTGTTTGCCGACATGGGCGGCGCCTTGATGGCCAGCGAAGCCGTTTTAAAAACCGTCATAAAGCAACGCAGCTCGGGCAAAGGCATCTTCCACGAAGTGGCGCTGAGCGACGCAGCCGCTTGGTTGGCCCTGCCAAGACAATGGGGCATGACCTTGCCTGAGGGGGCAGTGGGCGGATCGCACGCTGGCTACAACATGTACGCCTGCAAAAACGGCCGTGTAGCTGTGGCCGCACTAGAACCTCATTTTGCAAAGTCATTGTGCGAAGCCGCTGGCATTGTGGTCAAAGACGGTAAGACCTTGTTTGAAAAATCAACTCACGACGCCATAGCAAGCTTTTTGGCCAGCAAGACAAGACAACAATTAGAAAAGTTGGCAACAGACAAAGACATCCCCTTGATGACTTTGCCCAAAGCAATCTAATTTAACTTAGCCAAAGACTCAGTGATTTAACTGCGTCCACGCCTTGTCAAGGCGCTTCACACTCACAGGTTGAGGCGTACGCAATTCCTGCGCAAAGAAACTCACGCGCAGTTCTTCAAGCAGCCACCGAAACTCCAGCATTCGATCGTCCACCGCGCCTTTGCGTTCTGCAACCAATCGCCAATAGCGCTGCTCTTGTGGCTTCAATTCCAACAACTTAGCCGCATCGCGAGCAGGATCGGCTCGCCATTTATCCAAGCGCAAAACGATGGCCTTCAAGTAACGCGCATAGTGCTGTAACTGAGTCCATGGCGTGAGTGCTAAGAATTTTTTGGGCACCAAGCGTTGCAATTGCTGTGCACAATCAGCAGTAGCTTCAGGTGCATTCTTGGTATCTTTGATTTTGCGAGTGGCTGCCGCAAAATCAATCAGGATGACACCCGCCAAACGGGCCACCTCATTGGCAATCAGGGTCAAACGCCCTCGCCCCTCGTCAATGCGCTTCTTAAAACTCAGCTCATCGGACGGCAATGGGTCCATGAGGAAGGCACGGTCCAAGGCCACTTCAATGATCTGTTGGCGCAACTCATCTGCTGTACCTAGGGGCATGTAGGCCACAGCCATTTTTTGCAAATCAGGAATGTTCTTTTCCAAATACTTCAAAGCATCTTTGATTTGCAAAGCAAACAAACGGCGCAAGCCTTCGCGATGCTTTTGCGATGCCACTTCAACTTCATCAAACACTTCAATTTGCACCGCATCGTTCAGGTCTACCAAGGCAGGGAAACCGATCAAGCTTCGACCGCCTTTGTTAATCTCCATGAGTTCTGGCAAATCACCAAAGGTCCATGCGGTATAGCGCTGCTGCGCAAAGGCCGGCGTTTTGCCAGACTTTGCCCCAGACGAAGCTGAACCTGCCTGAGCGACTGAGGCAGAAACACTTTTCCCAATTTGTGAAGAAGCTTTGTCATTGGCTTCTGCTGAGTGAGGTGTGGCAGCGCTGCCAGTTGACTGCACTCTGAGCTGAGCCAGTGCTTGGAAAGCGCCGCGTGCTTGCGAGCCCCAATCGGCTTTGAGGGCCCCTAAATTGCGACCCATGCCCAGTTGTCGGCCATGCTCGTCGACCACACACAAGTTCATGAACAAGTGTGGGCTGAGCATGTCCAACTTAAAGTCGGCGCGTTTCACATCCAAGCTGGTGATATCGCGCACTTTCTTCAGCAAAACATCGGTCAATGAGCTCGTTCCAAAAATTTCCGGTGCACCCAATGTCTCCGCCAACTTGGCAGCTGAATCTGGCAACGGCACAAACCGTGTGCGAGGTTTTTGAGGCAAGCTTTTAAGCAATGCGTGAATTTTGTCCTTCAGCAAACCTGGCACCAACCACTCACAACGCTCTTCGCTCACTTGATTGAGCACAAACAAAGGCACAGTGACCGTGACGCCATCGCGTGCATCGCCAGGCTGATGCAAATAAGTGGCCGTGCAATCGGTGCCCCCTAAGCGAATTGTTTTAGGAAAGGCTTGCGTAGTAATGCCAGCCGCTTCGTGGCGCATCAGTTCTTCACGGCTGAGCACCAACAAACTGGGTTGGCGCTTCACTTCATTTTTGTACCATGCTTCCAGCAAACGGCCAGAGCACACATCGGCTGGAATTTGTTGGTCGTAAAACGCGTAGATCAATTCATCGTCTACCAACACGTCTTGCCTGCGAGATTTGTGTTCCAGCTCTTCCACTTTGGCAATCATTCTGTGATTGGCGTCCAAGAACGTCAAATTGGTTTCCCATTGCCCTTCGACCAAGGCTGCGCGAATGAAAATTTCGCGGGCGGTTTGTGGATCGACTTTGCCAAACGGCACACGCCTTCCGCTGTAAACAACCAAGCCATAAAGCGTGGCGCGCTCAAGCGCAATCACCTCACCCGATTTCTTTTCCCAATGCGGATCTAAGAGTTGCTTGCGCAGCAAATGGGCACCGACTTGTTCCAGCCATGCGGGCTCAATGTTGGCAATGCCACGGCCAAACAAACGCGTGGTCTCCACCAACTCAGATACCACCGTCCAGCGGCCAGGCTTCTTGGACAAATGGGCACCCGGGTGGCGGTAAAACTTAATACCGCGCGCACCTAAATAAACGTCTTCATCGTCTTGCTTACACCCCACATTGCCAAGCAAGCCAGCCATCATGGACATGTGAATTTGCTCGTAACTTGCAGGTTTGGCGTTCAATTGCCAACGGTGCTCCGCCACAGTGGTGTGCAGCTGAGTGTGCGTATCGCGCCATTCACGCACACGCCGAATGTTGACAAAGTTTTGACGCAACAATTGCTCATACTGGCGATTGCTTAACTTGTGCTCTGACCCTGCAGGCGATTTGCCACCGCGCGCATCAGCCAACCATTTCCACAATTTCAAATAACCTGTGAATTCGCTTTTCTCGTCGTCGAACTTCACATGCGCCTGATCGGCTT
The DNA here is from genome assembly GCA_903856875.1 of uncultured Burkholderiales bacterium. Classification (GTDB taxonomy): domain Bacteria; phylum Pseudomonadota; class Gammaproteobacteria; order Burkholderiales; family Burkholderiaceae_C; genus Limnohabitans_A. The sequence goes on along the minus strand of CAIODE010000213.1, from coordinate 1,792 downwards.
GCGATTGCGCTTCTAATGGCCTGTCACGAACATCCTGTACCGACAGCGCACTGGCAATGACCAAGACTTCATCCAAAGCTTGCCTGTCGCGAGCTTCCAAAATCATGCGGCCCACGCGAGGGTCTAAGGGCAACTTGGCCAATTCAGCCCCCGTGCGCGTAAGCTCATTGGCCTCGGTGACGGCACCCAGTTCAGCCAGCAATTGATAACCGTCCGTGATGGCGCGTTTGGACGGTGCTTCAATGAATGGAAAGTCATCCACCACCCCTAAGTGCAATGACTTCATGCGCAAAATCACACCCGCTAAGGAGGAGCGCAAAATTTCTGGATCGGTGAAGCGGGGCCTGCCGTTGAAATCTTTTTCTTCATACAGGCGAATGCAGATGCCGTTGGCCACTCGGCCGCACCGACCTGCGCGCTGATTGGCCGCCGCTTGGCTGATAGGCTCCACCATCAATTGCTCCACCTTGCTGCGAAGGCTGTAGCGCTTCACACGTGCGGTACCTACATCAATCACATACCGTATGCCTGGCACTGTGAGTGAGGTTTCGGCCACGTTGGTGGCCAAAACAATGCGCCTTCCTGAGTGTGTATCAAACACCCGCTCTTGATCGGCTTGCGACAAACGCGAAAACAAGGGCAGTACCTCAGCACCGCGTGTGACGGCGCTGTGCGACAAGTGTTTGCGCAAATGGTCAGCAGCTTCTCGAATTTCACGCTCCCCTGGCAAGAACACCAAGATGTCTCCGGCTGAGTTGCCAATCCATAGTTCGTCTACCGCTTCGGCGATGGCATCGTTCAAGTCGTGTTCACGCGTTTCTTCAAACGGACGCCAGCGCATCTCAACTGGAAAAGTTCTGCCAGAGACCATGATGACCGGCGCGGGCCCCTTGCTAGAAGCAAAGTGCCGCGCAAAGCGATCGGCATCGATGGTGGCCGATGTGACCACCACTTTAAGGTCGGGTCGGCGCGGCAAAATTTGACGCAAGTAGCCCAACAAGAAGTCAATGTTGAGGCTTCGCTCGTGGGCTTCGTCAATGATCAGGGTGTCGTAGGCTTCTAGGAGCGGGTCGTTTTGCGTTTCGGCCAGCAAAATACCATCGGTCATGAGCTTGACCGAGGCATCTTTGGACAAGCGGTCTTGAAAGCGAATTTTGTAGCCCACCACATCACCTAGCGGGGTTTTGAGTTCCTCGGCAATGCGCTTGGCCACGCTGCTGGCGGCAATGCGCCTTGGCTGTGTATGGCCAATCCACTTGCCTCGCTGGCCAGGGGCGGCGTTGAGCTTGCCTCGGCCAAGAGCCAATGCGATCTTAGGCAACTGGGTGGTTTTGCCTGATCCAGTCTCACCGCAGACGATGATGACCTGGTGATCCGCCATGGCCTGAGCGATTTCGTCGCGCTTTGCCGACACCGGCAAAGACTCGGGAAACTCGATTTTCAAGGGGGTAGCGGACAATGGCAAAACTTCTGTAAAAATCAGGGATGGCGTAAGCCGTGAATTATCCGCTGTCTTGGCCCCTTTCTAGAGACCCACAAGCTCATGTCTACTGTCTTTAACTTCACCTTCGTACCTTGGTTTCGCTCGGTGGCACCCTACATCCACTTGCACCGTGGCAAAACCTTTGTCGTAGGCATTGCAGGTGAGGCCATCGCAGCAGGCAAGCTTCAGCACTTGGCTCAGGACTTGGCCTTGATTCAAAGCATGGGCGTGAAGATTGTCTTGGTCCATGGCTTTAGACCCCAAGTCAATGAGCAACTCATGGCCAAGGGCCATGAACCCAAATACTCG
>CAIODE010000212.1 GCA_903856875.1 uncultured Burkholderiales bacterium | reverse complement strand
GCATGCTCTGGGCATCGGGGGTGAGCAAGTCGCGGGAGGGGGAGGACATTTTTTAATTCAAATAATTTGAATGATAACTACAAATTATGATCATTTCATTTAAACCATTGCAATTTAAAATTCAACCATCTCATCTTCCAAAGTACGAGGCACTCAATGATCCAAATTCGCCGCTCCGCTGAGCGTGGTTATGCCGACCATGGTTGGCTTAAATCATTCCACAGTTTTTCATTCGCGGGTTATTACGACCCTGCCTTCATGGGATGGGGCAACTTGCGTGTGATCAACGAAGACCGCATCGCACCTGGTACGGGCTTTGGCACCCATGGACACAAGGACATGGAAATCATCAGTTATGTCTTGTCGGGCAACTTGGCCCACAAGGACAACATGGGCAACGTCAAGGGCATTCCCCCGGGCGATGTGCAGCGCATGAGTGCAGGCAAAGGTGTGATGCACAGCGAGTTCAATCATGCAGAGGGACTGGCCACTCACTTCTTTCAAATATGGATTGAGCCCAATGTGCTTGGCATTGAGCCAGGCTATGAGCAAAAGACCGTGCCACAAACCAGCAAGCGTGGCGTCTTGAAGGTGGTGGCTTCGCCACAAGGCGAGGGAGATGCTGTGAAAATTTCTGCCGATGCCACTTTGTATGCGGGTTTGTTGGATGGCACAGAGCATGCTGCCCTTGCTTTGAATCCTGCGCGCAAAGCTTATGTGCACCTCATTCGCGGTGAGTTGCAAGTGAATGGGCAAGCTTTGAAGGGAGGCGATGCCGCCCTGATTCAAGTTGAAACAAATCTTGAACTGACCCATGGCGTCGACGCTGAGGTCTTGGTTTTTGACTTGGCTTCTCAATGATTGAGAAGCTGTAATTTTTTATTTCTTTAGGAGTTCTCGCATGGCTAACACAGTCGTTATTTATCACTCAGGCTACGGTCACACACAACGTGTGGCTCAGTTTGTAGCCCAAGGCGCCAATGCAACATTGATTGCGATCGATGCCGAAGGCAACATTGCCGATGCTGACTGGGAAACTTTGGATGCCGCTGATGCCATCATTTTTGGTTCTCCCACTTACATGGGCATGGCTTCTTGGCAGTTCAAGAAATTTGCCGATGCATCCTCTAAGCGTTGGTTCACCTCGGCATGGAAAGACAAAGTGGCCGGCGGTTTCACCATCTCAGCCAGCCCCAGCGGAGACAAGTTGTCCACCCTTCAATATTTCATTACTTTGGCAATGCAGCAAGCCATGATTTGGGTGGGTCAGCCTTCCATGAATGATGGCACTGTGAACCGCATCGGATCAAATTCTGGTGTGATGGCGCAAGTAGGTGCTACGAGTCCAGCTGAAGAAATTCCACAAGGCGACTTGGACACTGCCAAAGCCTATGGTGAACGCGTGGCCGCAGTGGCAACTAAATTGCGCGGCTAAATTTTATGCAGTCTGCGTGGCTGTACTGAATGAAATTTTGAAGCCCTTCAGGGGGCTTCAATGCTTTTGGGCTTCAAGCTTTCTAATTCAATGTCGACAGCGCGGCGCTCGTCAAACACGAAACAGCCGCCTTCGTAGTGCGCCCCGTCGGTCTCTTCAAAGTATTTCAAAATACCACCCTCTAACTGGTAGGTGTGTGGCAGTCCGTTTTGCTGCATGAAGATGGCTGCTTTTTCGCAGCGAATGCCACCCGTGCAAAAACTGATGATGGTTTTATCTTGCAGTTCTTCTTTGTGGGCCATGAGGGCATCAGGAAATTCGGTGAACTTGGTCAAACGCCAGTCGATGGCGCCTTTGAAAGTGCCTTCGTCCACTTCGTAGTCGTTGCGAGTATCCAAAATGACCACGGGGCGACCGTTGTCGTCAAAGCCTTGATCAAGCCAGCGTTTAGCGGTTGCGGGCGTGACCGCTGGCGCCCGACCGTCGGCAGGGCGAATGGTAGGGTGGTTCATGCGAATGATTTCGCCCTTCACCTTGACCAACATTTTTTTGAAAGGGGGCTCGTCAGACCAACTTACTTTGGGCTTGATGTCGGAAAACCTAGGATCTGTGTGGAGTTCAGACACAAAACCTCTGACAGCCTCGGCGGGGCCTGCCAAAAATAAATTAATCCCTTCTGCGGCAAGCAAAATCGTGCCTTTTAGCTCTAGTCTCAAGCAAAGCTCTAGGAGCAACAGGCGCAGTTCTTCTGCGTCCGGCAGCGGTACAAACTTGTAGCTAGAAATATTCAGAATTTTGTTCACCCCCCTATTGTAGAAAACATCCAAAGCAGCTTCTACAATGGGCCTATGTTTGTCCATTTGCGCCTCCATTCTGAGTTTTCCATTGTCGATTCGACTTGCCGCATTGACGAAGTGGTGCAGGCCGCTGCAGACGATCAGCAGCCCGCTTTGGCCATCACGGACCTGAGCAATTTATTTGGCGCCATCAAGTTCTACAAAGCGACTCGAGCCAAGGGCGTTCAGCCCATTTTGGGCGCCGAAATTTTCCTCGAAGGCTTGGGTCTTGATCCACTGGCTTTGTCCAGGGTCATGGTGCTGGTTCAAAGCTCTCAGGGCTATTTGAACTTGTCGGAATTGTTGGCGCGCGCATGGACGCAAAACATGGTGAAGAACAATGCCGTGGTGAAGCTGTCTTGGCTCAAAGAATTATCAGAAGGTTTGATTTTGCTGTCAGGTGCTCAAGCTGGACCCGTGGGTCAGGCCTTGGTGCAAGGTGACGCCTCACGCGCTGCCGAAATTGCTTTGCAGTTAGCGTCTATTTTCACGCATCGTTTCTATTTAGAGTTGCAGCGTGCTGGCCGGCCCGAAGACAGTGCCCACGTGGTGGCCACAGTCAGGCTGGCATCGCGTTTGAGTCTGCCTGTGGTGGCTACGCATCCGGTTCAGTTTTTGACTGAAGACGATTACGAATCGCATGAAGCGCGGGTGTGTATTTCCGAAGGTGAAATCTTGGGCAATCAGCGCCGTGTACGCAAATTCACACGCGATCAGTACTTCAAGTCTTCAGCGGAAATGCAGGCTCTCTTTGCCGATGTGCCCAGCGCCTTGACCAACTCGGTTGAAATTGCCAAACGATGCAACTTGTCTTTGGTTTTGGGTAAGCCACAATTGCCCAATTACCCCACGCCTTTGACTGATGGCAAGCCCATGCCTATCGAGGATTATTTTCGCTTGTTGTCCGTTGAAGGTTTGGAAGAGCGCTTGGTGCATTTGTATCCTGACGCTGCCAAGCGCGAGATCGAGCGCCCGCGCTATGCCGAGCGTTTGGAATTTGAGATCAACACCATCTTGAACATGGGCTTTCCCGGTTATTTCTTGATCGTGGGTGACTTCATCAATTGGGCTAAAAAGAATGGCTGCCCAGTGGGCCCAGGTCGAGGCTCCGGTGCGGGTTCCTTGGTGGCTTATTCTTTGAAAATTACCGATCTCGATCCGCTGCAATACAACTTGCTGTTTGAACGTTTCTTAAATCCTGAGCGGGTGTCCATGCCCGACTTTGACATTGACTTTTGCCAGGCCAATCGCGATCGCGTGATTGACTACGTCAAAGACAAGTACGGCCGCGATGCGGTCAGTCAAATTGTCACCTTCGGCACCATGGCGGCGCGTGCCGCCATACGCGACGTAGGCCGTGTGCTCGACATGAGCTATATGTTTTGTGACGGCATCAGCAAGCTCATTCCCAACAAGCCAGGTCAGCACATCACCATCGATGGCGCAATCAAGGCCGAACCTATTTTGGCCGAACGATTGGAAAAAGAAGACGAAGTTAAAACTTTGTTAGTGCTGGCGCAAAAACTCGAAGGCATGACCCGCAATGTGGGCATGCACGCTGGCGGCGTATTGATTGCGCCTGGCAAGCTCACAGACTTTTGTCCTTTGTACCAACAGCCAGGCAGCACATCGGCAGTCAGTCAATACGACAAGGATGACGTAGAAGCCATTGGCTTGGTGAAGTTTGACTTCTTGGGTTTGGCCACCTTGACCATTTTGGAGTTGGCACGCGACATGATCGTGAAGCGCCATCAAGGCCAAGAGAATTTTGCTTTTGAAAATATCAAGCTAGACGATGTGGCCACCTACAAGCTATTTGCAGATGGCCGCACCGAGTCGGTGTTCCAGTTTGAAAGTCGCGGCATGCAAGGCATGTTGAAGGACGCGAGGCCATCACGATTGGAAGATTTGATTGCCCTCAACGCTTTGTACCGTCCGGGCCCTATGGATTTGATTCCAAGTTTTGTAGCGCGTAAACACGGCCGAGAAGTGGTGGAGTATCCTCACCCCCTGGTCGAGAAAGTGCTGTCTGAAACTTACGGCATCATGGTCTACCAAGAGCAGGTCATGCAAACCGCGCAGGTGCTGGGTGGCTACAGTTTGGGCGGTGCCGATTTGCTGCGCCGAGCCATGGGTAAGAAAAAAGCCGAAGAGATGGCCGAGCACCGCGAGATTTTCCGCAAGGGCGCTGGCGTCAATGGCTTGAGCGAAGAAAAGGCCGACGAAGTTTTTGACTTGATGGAAAAGTTTGCGGGCTATGGTTTCAACAAATCACACGCCGCGGCTTATTCATTGTTGGCGTATCACACCGGTTGGTTGAAGGTACATTTCACCGCCGAGTTTTTCTGCGCCAACATGACCATTGAAATGGACGATACCGACAAACTCAAAGTGCTGTTTCAAGATGCCTTGAAGTTTGGCATGAGTTTCGATCCACCCGATGTCAATCGCGGTACGCACCGCTTTGAGCCGGTGTCCGATAAAGTCATTCGCTATGGATTGGGTGCCATCAAGGGGACAGGCCAGCAAGCCATCGATGCCATTGTGAAAGCGCGCGAAGAGGGTGGTCCTTTCACCAGTTTGTTTGACTTCTGCGTACGCGTTGACCGCAGCCGCTTGAATAAACGTTCGGTGGAGGCCTTGGTCAAAGCGGGTGCATTTGATTCCTTGCAACGCAACCGTGCTTCATTGGCAGCTTCCGTTGATCGTGCATTTGATTTTTCAACGGCCACTGCCGCGAATGCCAATCAGGGCGGATTGTTCGACATGATGGGCGATGATGCGCATGGTTCCAGCACGCAAGAGCCAGAGTTGGTGGACATGCTGCCTTGGGGTGTGAAAGAGCAACTCACCAATGAAAAAACAGCCGTTGGTTTTTACTTGTCAGGCCATTTGTTTGATGCGGTGGAGCGCGAAGTTCGTTTGTTCGCTAAGCGCAAAATTGACGATCTGATTGACAGCCGGGAGCCACAATTGTTGGCCGGCATTGTGAGCGACTTGCGCATCATCAATGGCCAACGCGGCAAGCTGGCTATTTTTAAATTGGACGACAAGAGTGCCGTCATGGAAGCCACGGCCGACGAGGCCATGATCAATGCCAATCGCCATTTGCTCAAAGAGGATGAGTTGGTCATTGTGATGGCCAAGATGCAAGCCGATCGTTTCTCTGGCGGCTATCGTTTGTCGATTCAACAAGTGTGGGATTTACCTTCAGCACGTTGCCGCTTTGGCAAGTTCTTGCGCGTGTCTGTGAATGGCCGCGCACCCGAAGTGGCGCGCTTGGTGAAAGACTTTCCACCGCAACGCGAAATGACGGAGCAGGGCGAGTTGTTGAGGGGATTGCCAGTGCGCTTGAAGTTGGAGCGCCGGGGCGACACAGTGGCTGCGGCTGCTGAATTGTTACTCGGCGAACAAGCTAAATTCTTCCCAAGTGATGCAGCCCTCTCAAGCTGGATAGCGCAAGCCGATCAGGGCAAAGCCGAAATCGTCTACGAAATTTAATTGGGGTCAGAGCAACATTAATTTCCAATAAGTAGAGGGTCAGAGGCAAAGGGGGCTTCCTCATGCTGGAGTACCAGAAATCGTTAGCCCCCTTTTCCTCTGACTCTCTACTTATT
>CAIODE010000211.1 GCA_903856875.1 uncultured Burkholderiales bacterium | reverse complement strand
TTCAGCGCCGCTTCATCCAAATGAGGAAGCGATCGCCATCGGTTTCTTGCAACAGCAACTCATTGCCCGTTTGTTTGGCAAAGGCTACAAAATCGCGTTGCGCACCAGGGTCTGTGGACATGACTTTAAGCACCTGCCCCGATTGCATGGCTGTCAGTGATTTCTTGGCTTTCAAAATAGGCAAAGGGCAATTGAGACCACAAGTGTCAAGCTCAATGTCAAATGCGAGGCTCATGGCGTCTCCAAATTTTCTTTAATCTCTACCCGCTTATTCTGCGGCGCGACCTTGTGCGTCGCGTTCTTCCCATGTCATGAATTTGGGCTCGATGCCAATCGTACGCAACCAATCACCGAGTGCATAACCTGTGCCTGCGGGCCAGCATACCAACTCATCAAAATTGAACATCTTATATTCTGCCAATTCAGGCGATAACTTGACGGTACCTGAAGCCACAGCATGGTATGCAATGATCACTTGGTTCATGCGCTGGAAATCATAGGCACCGATCAGTTTCAAGGCGCTCGCCTGCAGGTTGGTTTCCTCAGCAATTTCTCGGGCAATGCCCTCTTCTGGCGATTCACCCGCTTCCATGAAACCCGTGATCAAGGCAAACTTTCGCCCAGTCCATGCTGCATTGCGAGCCAACAATATTTGATTGCCAACTTGCACAATGCCGGCCAAGACTGGAGTTGGATTGTTCCAATGTGTGAAGTCACATTGTGTGCACCGCAAGCGCAGCTTTTCTCCACCATCTTCCATCTGCGGCATCCAAGACAGCGGCGATCCGCAGCATGGGCAAAAACGGTATTCGGTCATGCTGGAAATACTCCTGTTGAAAGATAGCGATCGCCGCGGTCACACACAATGAAAACGATGGTGGCATTGGTCTCGCGTGCTGCAACTTGCTGAGCAACCCAGCAAGCGCCAGCCGCTGAAATGCCTGCAAACAAACCCTCTTCTCGGGCCATTTGGCGGCAGGTGTCTTCTGCATCGTCTTGACTGACATAGATCAGCTCGTCGACATTGGTGGGGTTGTAGATTTTGGGTAAATATTCTTCAGGCCACTTGCGAATGCCAGGAATGCGAGAACCTTCGCTAGGTTGGGCACCGACAATTTGAATGGCCGGGTTCTTTTCTTTTAAAAATTGCGACACCCCGGTGATGGTGCCCGTCGTTCCCATGGCACTGACAAAATGAGTAACACGGCCCTCTGTTTGCGCCCAGATTTCGGGCCCTGTGGTCTCGTAATGAATGCGCGGATTGTCAGGATTTGAAAATTGATCCAGGATGCGGCCCTTACCCTGCGCCGCCATGTTGTCGGAAAGGTCGCGAGCGTATTCCATACCGCCACTTTTGGGCGTCAAAATGAGTTCTGCGCCGAAAGCCTTCATGGTTTGCGCTCGCTCAATGGACAAGTCTTCCGGCATGATCAAAATCATTCGGTAGCCCTTGATGGCAGCAACCATGGCCAGTGCAATGCCCGTGTTGCCTGAAGTGGCTTCAATGAGGGTGTCGCCTGGCTTGATTTCGCCACGCTCTTCTGCACGCTGAATCATGGAAAGCGCCGGCCGATCTTTGACAGAACCAGCGGGGTTATTGCCTTCAAGTTTGCCCAAAATGACATTGCCCTTGGGCTTCGTAAAGTCGGCTGCAATTCTTTGCAATCTGACCAAAGGCGTTTTGCCAATGGCATCTTCAAGCGTCGGATAGTTCATTTGTTCGATTTACAAAACCAAGTCTGGAGGAACAGATTCAAAACGTCATTTTATTTATCTCATAGTGATTATGCTTCGAACCATTCAAACTTGTCATCACCAAGTTATAAAGACCTCTGGCCAATCTTCTAAAAGGATCTGTAAGTCAAATAGTACCCAATGAGCCAAGTCTTGACCTGCTATTTAAGGCTTCGATGGGTTGGCTCAATGACAATTTCATTCAAGACTCAAACCAATTTTCTTGGTCACTGCGCCCCACTTTGCATAATCCTTTGCAATGCGCGCTGCTGCTTCTTCAGATGTACTTCCAATCACAAGTTGATCGGTCGCCTTTAAACGCTCAGCAGTCTCTGGCAATTTCAAGCCATCCAACAAGGCTTGTCTGAATTTTTGAACCAACTCATCGGGTACTTGTTTGGGCGCCCACATGACCAAGCTGAAGTCTGCGTCATAGCCCTTCACACCAGCCTCTGAGATGGTGGGCGTTTCAGGCAGAGTGGGCGATCTGGCTTGACCCGACACAGCCAAAGCGATCAGCTTGCCAGAGCGCACATGTGGCAAGACAGTTGGGCCAGCCAATAAACCACACGGCACTTGGTTGGCAAGCACATCTTGCGCTGCGGGTGCAGGGCCCTTGTAAGGGATGTGCACCATTTGCATACCCGTCATGTTGAGCAACAACTCCATCGATAAGTGCCCAGGCACACCTGCACCACCGGAGGCATAACTCAAGGACTGGGTTTTGGATTTGGCAATGAGCTCATTCAAATTTTTAACACCCAATGCTGGATTGCAAACCAAGGTTTGACTGAATGAGGTCAACATGCTGACCGGTTTTAAATCATCCAGCTTAAAGCCCATGCTTTTGTAAACATGCGGGTTCACCGTCATCACGGTGTCTGTTGTGATGAGCCATGTGTACCCATCGGCAGGCGCTCTCGCTGCTACGGCGCTGCCGATGTTGCCACCAGCACCGGTGATATTTTCAATGATGACGGGTTGCTTCAATGCCGCTTGGACTTTGTCTGATACGGTGCGAATCACGATGTCACTGGGGCCGCCAGGCGGATAGGGGGCAATGACTTTGATGGCGCGTTGTGGCCACACTTGCGCAAAAGCAGTCGCTGAAAAACACAGACATGCGATGGATGTCATGAAAACACGCTGGAAGGAATTCATCTCGTTTCCTGATCATTGAAAGATGCCCTATTTTCTGAGGTTTGCACGCACAGGTGTGTACTTAAAAATCCCTTGACCCCCTCCAAAACCCGAAGTAAATATGTCATAATCGCTCTCTTCGCAATCCGCCCGGGTGGTGAAATTGGTAGACGCAGGGGACTCAAAATCCCCCGCCGCAAGGCGTGCCGGTTCGATTCCGGCCTCGGGCACCATCGATTTGCAACAAATCGAATAAACTCATTTGCGAAATGCACATTCTTTTGATTCTTGCCTTAGCTGTGTTGTTTCCAGCAACACACATCCTGAGTGGATGGCTGTTTGACTTTGCCACCATCAATGACCATATCTCGCTGATTTACATGCCGGCGTTTTTGCGCCTGTTCAATTTGTTGGTCTTAGGACCGCTGTTTGGCACGCTTTCCACCATCTTGGGCGGGCTGTTGCTTATGATGCAGTTCAATGAGTCCCAAGGCGTGGCTTTTTTGAACATCGCCTGCTCCAGCGCTGGGCCTTTGATTGCAACGCTTGGGTTCAAAATTTATTTGAACAGGCAAGTGGATCTCACGTCGCTGAAAGACTTGGCCACCCTCACCCTCATTTACTGTGTGAGCAATTCATTGATCCACCACGTCACCTGGGTGCTCATTGGAGAATCACAAGCATTTGAGGTTCATCAGGTTTTTTGGATGTTTTTGGGCGACCTCAACGGTGCACTGCTCGGCGCCTATCTGATGAAGGCCATCCTCGATTATCTTGAGAAAAAAGGGATTAAGTTTTAAGGCTTTTAGCAGCCCAAAAACCAACAGATAACTTCTAATGGCCTTCAGCAATTTGAACCGCTGTGCTTTTCAAACCTTGCGCAATGGTGGGGTATAGCAGGCGAACTCTCAGCTCTTTTTTCAGCCGGTCATTGTTCAACCGTCTAGACTCACTCATAAAGCTCAAGAGCATGAGGGGCAAAGTTTCTTGAGCTTGGCTTCTGGGTACACGCGGCGGGCGCTTCAGACCCATCAAGTCGGCTGCCAAATCGAAATAATCACCCATCTTCATTTGGCTGTCATCGCTCACATGAACCACACGCTGCGGCTTTCCTCGCCACAGCGCAGCCAAACAGGCCCGCGCCAAATCGTCTGAATGAATGTGATTGGTATAAACATCGTCTTTTTTCACGAGGACGGGCGTCCCCTTCAAAAGCCTTTCACGCGGCGTGCCATTGGGCCGATCGGGCGCGTATATACCTGGAATGCGCAGAATGCTGCTGCGAACACCCGTTTTACCCAAAAATCGAATGGTATTTTCCGCATCGACGCGCCGAATGGCTCTGGGTGTATGCGGCTTAACCGGCCTAGATTCAGACACCCATTGCCCTTGGCAATCGCCATAGACACCGCTGGTAGATCCATACACAAGCACTCTGGGCAAAGCCCTTTTTTTGAGCGCACGCACCAAATTCAAAGTTCGTGAATCGGTAGACCAAGCGCCGACACGGTCTGAGGGGGGTGGGGCCAAATGCAGTACCCGCGTCGCCCAACCGGATAATCGCTGCAAAGACTTGGAATCGTCCAAATTGCCTACGACCGGTAAGATGCCTTGAGCCCTCAAACCCAATGCCTTTTCGGGGCTAGAGGTCAATGCCAAAACCCGAGTTCTGCCCACCAACTGTTTGGCTGCGCGTTGACCTACATCACCACATCCGATGATCAAAACACGCTCTTTTCGAAAGCGAGCAGGTAAAGCACCTAAAGGGGTTTGGTTTGAAGGCAAAATCAGGGGTTAAGGAATTTAAGAACCCCCCTAGGATAACGAAAACATGAGCTTCCAAATTACCGTAGAGCCCAGTGGCCGTACTTTTAACGCAGATAGCACCGAAACTTTGCTTGCAGCTGGCATAAGGCAAGGCATTGGCCTGCCCTATGGTTGCAAAGACGGCGCCTGTGGTTCCTGCAAATGCAAGAAGATTTCTGGCACGGTTGTGCATGGTGAACACCAAGCCAAAGCTTTGAGCGCTGAAGAAGAAGCTCAAGGCCTGATCTTGACCTGCTGCTCTACCGCGCAAAGCGATTTGGTGTTGGAATCACGCCAGGTAACAGATGCCGGCAGTTTCCCGATTAAAAAAATGCCAGTGCGCGTAGTGAGCTTAGAAAAGAAATCACACGACGTGATGTCGGTCTTGATGCAACTGCCTGCGACCGATGTCATGCAATTTCATGCTGGCCAATATGTCGAGTTTTTATTACGCGATGGCGCACGCCGGAGCTACAGCATGGCCAATGCGCCGCATACGCTCGACCCTGCTGCTCCCAAAGTGGAGCTGCATATTCGCCACATGCCTGGCGGCAAGTTCACCGACGTGGTGTTCAGCACCCTAAAAGAAAAAGACATCTTGCGAATTGAGGGCCCTTATGGCAGCTTCTACTTGCGCGAAGAATCTCAATCACCCATGATTTTGTTGGCTTCAGGCACTGGCTTTGCGCCCATCAAAGCTTTGATTGAACACATGCAACACAAAGGCATCACACGGCCTGCCACTTTGTATTGGGGCGGTCGCCGCCCAACCGATTTGTACATGAGCGATTGGGTAGAAGCGCAAGTCAAAGCCATGCCTCAATTGAAATATGTCCCAGTTATTTCCGATGCATTGCCAGAAGACGCATGGACTGGGCGCACAGGTTTTGTCCACCAAGCTGTTTTACAGGATCATCCAAACCTAAGTGGCTTTCAAGTCTATGCTTGCGGCGCACCCATTGTGGTTGACTCAGCCCGCGCAGACTATGCAAGACAAGCAGGATTGCCTGAAGAGGCCTTCTTTGCCGATTCATTCACCACTGAAGCCGACAAGGCCAAGGAATCCAAATGATGCAAACAATTCATTCATTGGCAAAGCGAAAATGGCTCCATGTGGCCATTGCACTGCTTGCCTTCAGCTGCAGCCACACTGCCCATGCGCAAGCTTTGGAAAAACCCATTCGCTTGGTCGTGCCCTATGCACCTGGTGGCCCCATTGATGTCACTGCCCGCGCGTTGGCAGAGCGCGTGAAAGATTCACTGGGTGTTGTCATCATCGACAACAAGCCTGGCGCAGGTGGCAATTTGGGCGTTGACATCGTGGCCAAAGCACCCGCCGATGGTTACACCATTGGCATTTCAGCTGTGGCCACCCATGCCATCAACCCTTGGCTCTTCAACAAGATGCCATTCAACGCAGCCACAGACTTTACAGCCATCACCCAAATGGTTCGCGTACCCAATGTCTTGGTCATGAATGCAGAAACCGCGCAGCGTTTGAAAATTAACACAGTCGCCGACTTGATCGCTTATGCCAAAGCCAATCCAGGCAAACTCAACATAGGCTCCGGCGGCAACGGCAGCGCAGGCCATTTGGCTGCAGAAATGTTCAAGCGCGATGCGGGCATTTATGCCGTGCACATTCCGTACAACGGCGGCAATCCGGCTCAGCTGGCGTTGCTCTCTGGACAAGTCGATTTCAACTTCGACAACTTGGCCACAGCTGCACCCAACATCAAGGCTGGCAAGCTCAAAGCATTGGCTGTTACAACAGCACAGCGCGCCAGCGCATTGCCGGATCTTCCCGCCATGTCTGAAACGCTCAAAGGATTTGAAGTAGATACTTGGTGGGGCCTTGTGGCACCCGCCAATACACCGCCTGCCATGGTGGCGCGCTTGAATCAGGCTTTCTCAGCGGCTCTAGCCGCACCAGAAACCAAAACTCGTTTTGGCATGATGATGATCGAGCCGGTGAGCAGCACACCCGATCAATTTGCCGCATTCATGAAACGCGAATTGACGAAATATGAGCCAGTTGTGAAAGCCAGCGGCGCAAAAGTCGACTGACCCTATTTATTCGCCCAAATAGGCCGCGCGCACTTTGGGATCGCTCAACAAGTCTTGGCCAGGGCCTGTCATAGAAATCAAGCCCGACTCCATCACATAGCCCCGATTGGCAATGGCCAAAGCACGGCTGGCGTTTTGTTCGACCAACAAAACAGTCACGCCTTTGGCAAACACATCGCGCACCACTTCGAAAACTTTGTCCACCATGAGGGGCGACAGACCCATTGAGGGCTCATCAAGCAGCAACACTTTAGGGCGGCTCATGAGGGCGCGGCCCATGGCCAACATTTGTTGTTCGCCACCAGACATGGTGCCGGCCAGCTGGTCTTTGCGTTCACGCAATCTTGGAAAGGTGTGAAACACTTTTTCCATGTCATCTTGTATGGCTGCAGTGTCGTTGCGAATGTACGCGCCCATGAGCAAGTTTTCAATGATGGTCATGCGTGTGAACACACCTCGACCTTCTGGCACCATGGCCAAACCCTGCTTGACCAAATCCCAGGGGCCTTGGCCCACAATGCTTTTGCCCAAATACTCAATGTCACCCGCATGGATGGGTAAGGTGCCCGTGATGGCTTTCATGGTGCTTGTTTTGCCCGCGCCGTTAGACCCAATGAGTGACACCAATTCACCTTCGTGCACTTCAAAATCAATACCCTTGACAGCCTGAATGCCGCCGTAGGCCACTTGAAGTCCTTTGACTTTCAACAATGTGACTGACATTTCAATGTCCTCCGGTGCCCAAATAGGCCTCAATGACTTTTTCATTTTTTTGGACTTCGGCTGGCGTGCCTTCGGCAATTTGTTTGCCGTAGTCGAGCACTGTGACGCGATCGCACAAGCCCATCACCAGCTTCACATCGTGCTCAATCAGCAAAATGGTTCGGTTGTCTTTGCGAATCTGGTCGATCAGTTCGCGCAACTGAACTTTTTCTGTGGCGTTCATGCCTGCAGCGGGTTCATCTAGCGCAATGAGCTGTGGGTCGGTGGCAAGAGCACGGGCAATTTCTAAACGGCGCTGATCGCCATAGGACAAAGTGCGTGCGCGGTAGTCGGCATATTGACCAATGCCGACATAGTCCAACAACTCATGCGCACGTTGCGCAATTTCAGCTTCCTCTTGTTTGAATTTGGGTGTTCTAAAAATAGCCCCCAACAAACCAGATGAGGTGCGAACATGCCGGCCCACCATGACGTTTTCTAAGGCCGTCATTTCTGCAAACAAACGAATATTTTGAAAAGTCCGAGCAATGCCTGCCTGCGCCACTTCATGAACCGCTGTGGGCTGATAAGGCTTGCCTGCCAATTCAAAACTGCCACTGTCTGGCGTGTACAGACCCGTGATCACATTGAAGAAGGTGGTCTTGCCTGCGCCATTGGGTCCAATGAGGCCGTAGACCTGCCCTCGCTCAATGGTCATGCCAACATCGGACAAAGCTTGCAATCCTCCGAAGCGTTTGGAGATGCCTGCAACTCTTAAAACGGTTGGTGACATTGGAAGGGTCGTGCTCATCTCAAGCGCCTTCCTTCACTTGCAAGGCTTTGCCGTGTTCATTGGATGGCCACAAACCTCTGGGGCGCATCAACATGATGACGATCATGGCCAAGGCAATGAGCAACTGACGCAGAATGGCTGCATCAATGCGGCCATCGGTCATAGACTGCAACGGGCCAGCCACATAGCGCAAAATTTCTGGCAATGCAGACAACAGAACAGCGCCCAAGACCACCCCAGGCAAGTGCCCTAAGCCGCCCAATACGACCATGG
>CAIODE010000210.1 GCA_903856875.1 uncultured Burkholderiales bacterium | reverse complement strand
TTTGGCACTTCATAGACGAGTTGCGTCACAGTCTCGGCAGGATTGGCGCGTCGTCCGATCTGAACGATTTTGGGCGAGCGTTGGAACTCATGCGTGAGTTGTTCGATCTCTTTGGACAGCGTCGCGGAGAACATGAGCGTCTGACGCTTCTGCGGCATCTGCCGGACGATTTGTCGGATGGAAGGAAGAAAACCCATGTCGAGCATTCGGTCGGCTTCGTCCAAGACCAAAATTTCAATGCTTGACAAATCGAGCAGGCCTTGGCCTTGCAAGTCGAGCAAGCGGCCTGGGGTGGCCACTAAGACATCGACGCCGCGCTTGACGCGATCCACTTGGGGTTTCATGCCAACGCCACCAAACACAACGGTAGACTGCAGGCTGAGGTATTTGCCGTAATCTTTGGCGGACTCTTCAATCTGGGCGGCCAATTCGCGTGTGGGCGTGAGCACCAACGCGCGAATGGCTTTGCCGCCAAATTTATTCCGACCTGCCTCTGACAAGCTCAGTTTGTGCAAGATGGGCAGCATGAATGCTGCTGTTTTGCCGGTGCCGGTTTGAGCCCCAGCCAAGAGGTCGTGTCCTGCCAAGACGATGGGAATCGCTTGAGCCTGGACAGGCGTGGGTGTGTCGTAGCCTTGCTCTTGCACGGCCTGCAAAATGGCCGGAGCCAAATTCAATTCTTCAAATTTCATGATGTCGCGCCAAAAACGGCGCATGGCATCGGTTTGTCAGGCTGTTTGGAAACAGCCGCCAGTCAAAGACCGATGGGATTCACAGGTGGGTATGGAAACTACAGGCGGTTGCCTGGGTCAAACCCCAGCAGAAGTGCTGATGTTGCGGCAACTGGAGGCGGCAACGTGCAGATTGTCGCACGAATCTGTAAACTCACAAATTAATTCTAAAGAATGAATAATTTAGACCTAAAGAGTTTTTTGGTGTTTAATTTAAAGTAAATACAAATACTATTGAATTCTTCTACATGAATTTTTTAAATATCCAAAGATCAAGCACCAAGAAACGGCAGCTTGGGACCTCATTCGGGGTATCCAACTTGTTGCGCCTGCTTGTTTTGGCGTTCTGCTTGTCTTGGTCATATCAGGCACTTGCACAAACCACCCGACTCGAGCGTGTTTTAGCCAATAAAGAACTGCGTGCTTGTATTTGGCCCGAGTACTACAGCATTACCTATCGAAATCCTAAAACCCGAGAGCTCAGCGGCATCGACATCGCCATCACGCAAAATTTGGCGCGTGAACTTGGGGTGAAGTTGAAATACGTAGACAGCAATTTTGCCCAACTTTATGAGTCCTTAGAGCATGATCGCTGCGACATTGCTACACACGCCATTGGCATCACTGAAGAGCGTCAGGCTCGCTTGCTGTTTTCGCAGCCCTATTTGAAAAGTGGTTTGTTTGCAGTCACCTTGAAAAACAAAGAAGGTCTTCAAACTTGGGACAGCCTAGATCAACCTGGGCGCGTTATTGCCGTTGCTGCGGGTACTGTCATGGAAGGTGTCATGTCCAAGTCTTTGAAAAAAGCCAGGCTGCTTAAAGTTCAGTCCCCTGGAACCCGAGAGCAAGAGGTTTTATCGGGCAGAGCCGATGCCTTCATGACCGACTATCCTTACAGCTTGCGAATGATTGACCTGACTGATTGGGCTGCCGTGATTCAAGCGCCAAGCAGCATGAACGCTAGCGAGTACGCCTACGCTTTTGCAAAAGGAGAAAACAGTTTGCAAACAAGGGTCGATGCATTTTTGAGTCTGATCAAAAAAGATGGACGCTTGCTTCAGTTCGCAAAAAAAAATAATCTTGAGCCTATCGTGTTGTTGAAATAATGGGCCACCAGCTTGAAAAGCAAGTCACTCTCCAATCCAACACTGTCCCAGAATGCTGCTTCTCTGGGTGTCTACCGATTTGGGGTGGCGGTCGCTGTTTTCATCGCCTTAGTTGCTGGCACCTACCTTTGGAAAGACAGGCAAGACACGTTAGATCGAGAGGAGGCACGGGGAGATTTATTGACGCGCATCTTGTTCAATCATGTGAGCCGAACACTAGAGTCTTCTTCTGCCATCATGACAGTTGCCAATCAGGGCTCATCTTCAAATTCGCCCACGCAATCGCAGCTCAAATCCGCCATTGAAAAATCCAGTTTCATTCGTTCCCTGTCCATGCTAACTGAGGACGGCCAGGTATTGGCCAGCTCAGAGGATGGGGTGGTCAACCAGTCTGTCAGTTGGCAACAATTGGGCTTGGAGCGAGATGTCGGGGATGATTTGGCGGCAGGTCGTTGGCAGCCGGTGCGGAATTTGTTTGACTTGAATCGAAGCGATGTCCGGTTGAAAGACATTGCCATTTTGCCCTTGTCTATGCGCATGAAACGTGCTGATGGTCAAGTTGTGCGGTGGATGGTTTTGATTAACCCACAAGATTTGATTGCTGGTTTTGCAGAATCGGTTGACGATCAATGTGATGCGGTCTACGTGTTCGATTACGCAGGTCGAATTTTGGCCAGCAGTTCGCAGAGATGGTTTCCACATGATCAGCTTTTTACCGACATGCCCGCTGTCAAGGGGGTTGCAAAGAACCAAGACTTTGGCCGCTACATTGACATTCTCAAAGATGCCAAACAAGACAGCGAACATTTGGAAGTTCACTATCGCACCGCTGCACAACTGCCGTTGACAGTGGCTGTTGCCATTTCACGGAGTCGGGTAGAAGGGGAGTGGTGGCTAACTTCCAAAGGCAGCATTGGCATGTCTGTTTTGATGTTGTTGGCCACGTTTGTTTTAACTCGCCATTTTGCGGCCATCTGGGCGCGAAGGGAAGAAGACCGCCTTGCCATGTCGAATGCCCTCAATGATGCTGAAGCGGCCAACCAAGCTAAATCGGCCTTCTTGGCTCAAATGAGCCACGAAATCAGGACACCCATTAACAGCATGGTGGGCATGACCGAACTCGCACTGGGCACACGCTTGAACCCAGAGCAAAAAGACTATCTGGAAATGTCACGAACAGCCTCTCAAAGTCTGTTAAGACTGATTGACGACATTTTAGATTTCACACGATTGGGTGCCAATCGCCTTACCTTGGATCAAACCCTGTTTGATTTGCATACGGCCTGTCAACAGGCTCTCAAAGGGTTTGCATTTCAAGCCGAGCAGAAAAAAATTGATTTGTACTTGGACATCGACTCAGATGTGCCGCAGTTGATGATGGGTGATCCCTTGAGACTTGGGCAAGTGTTGCAAAATTTATTGGGCAACGCCTTGAAATTCAGCGAGACGGGTTGGGTCAAATTGAGTGTTAGAAAAAATGAAGTCAGTGAGCATCAGGTGGTGTGTGACTTTGAGGTGACTGACACAGGCATTGGCATTCCAGCTGAAAAAATACAACTTATTTTTTCGCCATTCAGTCAGGCAGACGCTTCAGTGAACCGCAAATACGGTGGCAGTGGTTTAGGGCTCTCTATTGCGCGGAATTTGGTGCAATTGATGCAGGGTGAAATCAAGGTTCAATCACGAGAGGGCGAAGGAAGTACCTTCTCTTTCACGGCCACATTTGAAACGCCCTCGCCAGAATTGCTTCACAAACAAATCATTCCGCAGCAGCAAATTGCCACGGGTTTCAGTGCCATTTCGCATTCTGTCGATGTGGTGTTGGTGGAGTCCAATCCCTTTGCCAGAGAAATCCTCAGAAATCTATTGGCTGCCCAACAAATCAAGCCTCAGGAAATTGTGACGCCCGTTGCTTTGCAAACTTGTTTAGAGGATTGGTTGAAACAAGGCTTGAACCGTCAAACGCTTTGGGTCATTGACCACGGCATGTTGGCCTACATTGAGTCCGCTTATTTGCTGGCGCAGGATGAAAGCAAGTGGCGAAGCTTGTCTTGGGTTGTATTGTCTGATTTTGGTTTGAACCATGACGTCCAAAACTTGTGTGCATTGGCTAGAACTTTAGGTGTTCGAGTTTTAAATTTGTACAAACCCGTCACAGGGCTAGAACTTCAGAATGCACTCAAAAGCATGACGCAACGCGATGAAGTGGATGAAGTGGATGAAGTGGATGAAGAAATTTTAAAACCCAGCGCTTTCAAAACCAAGCACACGGGGAAAATATTGGTGGTAGAAGACACCCCGATGAATCAGCAGTTGGCCAGATGGACATTGGAAAAGTTGGGATGCACTGTTGAAATTGCAGAAAACGGTGAAGCTGCATTTCAAAAAATTCGAGCGGATGCCTACGATTTGATTCTGATGGATTTGCAAATGCCGGGCATGGATGGTTTAACGGCCACCTACGAAATCAGGCACATTGAAGTGACCGAAGCCTTGAAGATGACGCCCATCGTGGCCATGACCGCTCACGTCTTGGATGAGGACCGCGCGCTTGCTAAAAAAGCAGGGATGCAGGACTTTCTGATCAAACCTGTTTCGGCCGACGAATTTCAGAGAGTTTTGAATAAATTTTTGTAGAAAGGCTCAGCCTGTGAGCCTGCGCTGAGCCGATAATTCAAACAAGATTAACGCGCAGAATTAAGCTCTCCCTTTATGGCCAACGCATTTCAAGCTGGATTCATGGTGTTCCATGGCAACCGTCTAGAAGACCTGCGCGATCTCACGGTTGGTTTGTTTCGCCACAATCCCTTACCCCCTTTGGTGCCCGAAACCTTGCTGGTACAAAGCAACGGCATGAAGCACTGGCTAGAAATGGCCTTGGCTGACGACGGTGCCATGGGCATTTGCGCTGCCACTCACATGGAATTGCCATCTAGCTTTATTTGGCGCATGTACCGTTTGGTTTTAGGGCAAGACGTAGTGCCAGTTGCCATGCCATTTGACAAGCAAGCTTTGGTCTGGCGTTTGTGGCGTTTGTTGCCCGAGTTTGCTAAACCGCATCAGCTTGAAGCTCTTTTGGCTTATGTCAAAGACGATCCATTAGGTCGGCAGCGCCATCAGTTGGCGCAGCAAGTTGCCGATGTGTTTGATGGCTATCAAAGCTATCGAGCCGATTGGCTCAGTGATTGGGCCCAAGGGCAATATGTGTTGCAGCACCAAGGCGAGCGCCATGCCATGCCGCCCGACCAAGTTTGGCAAGCACAGTTGTGGCAGATGTTGCAACAAGATGTGTTGCACACCCAATCTCCCGAACTTGTCTCTCAATGCCTTTCCCGGGCTGACGTGCATTCGCAATTCATGCACAAGGTTCAGCAAGCTGGCGCTTTAAAACCAGAAGGCTTGCCGCCTCGCATCGTGGTGTTTGGAATTTCTAACTTGCCCATGCAAGTGGTGGAGGCTCTGGCAGCCTTGGGACGCTGGAGTCAAGTCATCATGATGGTCCAAAATCCTTGCCAAGAATACTGGGGCCATGACATGGACCTGGTTGCGCAAAAACATTCGCTGCTTTCTTCATGGGGCCAACAAGGTCGAGATTATTTGCACGCGCTAGAGCGCTTTGACCAGCCCGAAAATGCCTTGAGCGTCATGAGCAAGCAAACTTTTTTTGTAGACCCAGCTGAACAAGCTTCTCCCTCGCGTTTGCAGAATATTCAGTCTGACATTTTAAATTTAAAGGCCATGCCCGAGCATCCTGAAGCCATGCCCGACGACGGCAGCATTCAAATGGTCCAAGCGCATTCAGCGCAGCGTGAAGTTGAAATTTTGCACGACCGACTTTGGGCTTGGTTCGATGAAAACCCAAGTTGGCAGCCTAGCGATGTCATGGTCATGGTGCCTGATATGGCCAGCTTCTCATCGCACATTCAAGCGGTGTTTGGTCGTTTTCCAACTCAGCATCCTCGGCATATTCCTTTTTCAGTGGCAGACACCACGCCACGGCAAGTGCCGCTGGTCCAAGCACTTGAGTTTTTGTTAAACCTGCCTGAAGCAAGGGTGACTTTGTCGGAATGGCTCGGCCTGTTTGAAGTGTCGGCCGTGCGAGCTAAGTTTCAAATGGACGAGGCCGATGTTCAAACCATGAAAAATTGGCTCCTGGGCGCTGCTGTGCGCTGGGGCTTGAATCCGACGCACCGTCAAAAATGGGGCGTGCCCAGCAGCATGCCGCATGCACAGCAAAACACCTGGGCCTATGGCTTACAGCGATTGATTTTGGGTTATGCCGCCGGCCAAACCGAAGGGACTGCGTCATGGCAAGGTGTTTTGCCCTTGCCCCAAGTTTCTGGCTTGAGTGCTTTGAAGGTGGGCTATCTGGCGCAATGGTTAGAGGCTGTGTCCGTCAGCTTGGCTCAATTGAATGCTGTGCATGCGCCTGCCGAATGGTGCTCGGTCATGCAAGACTTGATGGCGCGCTTTTTTGAAGCCGACAACGAAGCCGATGAGCGCATGTTGCTGCGCTTAAAGCAAGAGCTGACCCAATGGCAATCCTTGTGTGAACAGGCTGGTTTGTCAGAGCCATTGCCCCTAACCGTGGTGCGCGAACATTGGCTGTCAGGCCTTGAATCAACAGGCTTGCAACAACGTTTTTTTGGTGGCGGTGTGCAGTTCTCAACCCTCATGCCCATGCGTGCCATTCCCTTCAAAGGCCTGTGTTTGCTTGGCATGAACGATGGCGCTTATCCCCGCCAAAGCACGCCTCGCGATTTTGATTTAATGACCACGCATTGGCTTGCAGGCGATCGATCGCGCCGCGAAGATGACCGTTACTTGTTCT
>CAIODE010000209.1 GCA_903856875.1 uncultured Burkholderiales bacterium | reverse complement strand
CTTGCATCCCTAAGCAAATGCCAAGGTAAGGCACCTTGCCTTCGCGGGCAAAACGTGCGGTTTGAATTTTGCCTTCAATACCACGCTTGCCAAAACCACCTGGCACCAAGATGCCATCGAATTTGGCCAATTGAGCCACGGTTTCAGGGGTGATGGTTTCGGAATCGATGTGCTCAATTTTGACGCGCACGTGGTTGCGCATACCGGCATGGCGCAAAGCTTCATTGACCGACTTGTAACTGTCGGACAGTTCGACATATTTGCCCACCATGGCGATGTTCACTTCACCTTGAGGGTGCTCGGTTTCGTAGACCAAGTCATCCCAGCGTTTGAGGCTGGCAGGCTGTGTGTTGATGTGCAGGCGATCGCAGATGAGGGCATCAAGGCCTTGTTCGTGCAGGACGCGCGGCACTTTGTAAATGGTGTCGACATCGGGCATGGAAATCACGCCCCATGTTTGGACATTGGTGAAGAGAGAGATTTTGTCCTTCTCGTCATCAGGAATCATGCGATCTGCACGGCACAGCAAGGCATCAGGCTGAATACCAATTTCGCGCAATTTTTGAACTGTGTGCTGTGTTGGCTTGGTCTTCAATTCGCCAGCGGCAGCAATCCAAGGCACATACGTCAAATGAACAAAGGCGGCATTGTTGGGGCCCATCCGCAAACTCAGTTGACGCACGGCTTCCAAAAATGGCAAAGATTCGATGTCACCCACGGTACCGCCAATTTCGACGATGGCCACATCAACTGCCTCTGGCGTTTCAAAGCCCGCACCGCGCTTGATGAAATCTTGAATTTCGTTGGTGATGTGGGGAATGACCTGGACGGTTTTGCCCAAGTAATCACCGCGGCGTTCTTTCTCAAGCACGCTTTTATAAATTTGGCCTGTGGTGAAGTTGTTGGCCTTCTTCATTCGGGTGTTGATGAAGCGCTCGTAGTGACCCAAATCGAGGTCGGTCTCTGCGCCATCGTCGGTGACAAACACTTCGCCGTGTTGAAACGGTGACATGGTGCCAGGATCAACGTTGATGTAGGGATCGAGTTTGATGAGGGTGACTGAGAGGCCGCGCGATTCTAAGATTGCGGCAAGCGAGGCAGAAGCGATTCCCTTCCCGAGGGAAGACACCACACCACCAGTGACGAAGACGAATTTGGTCATGTCCAGGACGAGATGCAAAGCACCCGGGAGATGGAAAACGAGATTATAAAGGTCTCACGATCTGCTACATTGCCAAACATGAACGATTTGCACGGAAAACGCATTGTTTTAGGACTCACAGGAGGCATTGCCTGCTACAAGGCGGCCGAGTTGTGTCGTTCCTTGGTGAAAGCGGGCGCCAAGGTGCAGGTGGTCATGACCGAGGCTGCGGCCCAGTTCATCACCCCCGTCACCATGCAAGCCTTGTCGGGCCAGCCTGTTTTTACCTCGCAATGGGATGCGCGCGAGGGCAACAACATGGCCCACATCAATTTAAGCCGTGAGGCCGATGCCATCTTGATTGCGCCGGCCAGTGCCGATTTCATGGCCAAACTCATTCACGGTAAGGCCGATGAGCTGCTTAGCCTCATGTGCTTGGCTCGGCCCTTACAGTCAGTGCCCTTGATTTTGGCCCCTGCCATGAACCGAGAAATGTGGGCCCACCCTGCAACCCAGCGCAATGTGGTCCAACTCAAGGCCGATGGTGCGCATGTGTTGAACGTGGGGCAGGGCGATCAGGCCTGCGGCGAAACGGGTGATGGTCGCATGCTCGAAGCCGAAGAAATTGTCGATGAATTGCTCTCCTTTTGGACCCCCAAGGTGCTTCAAGGGCAGCACGTGCTTGTGACAGCTGGCCCCACCTACGAGGCCATTGACCCGGTTCGAGGCATTACCAATTTGTCCAGCGGCAAAATGGGTTTTGCCATTGCCAAGGCCGCACAGCATGCGGGCGCCAAGGTGTCACTCATTGCGGGTCCTGTCGGTTTGTCTACGCCGCGGGGTGTTGCCCGAGTCGATGTTCAGTCGGCCGTGCAAATGCGCGACGCTGTGCAACTGGCTGTTCAAACTGCCACCGTGTTTATTTCTGCTGCAGCCGTGGCCGACTGGCGACCCGACCATGCGGCAGATCGCAAAATTAAAAAAGATGGCTCGGGGGAGACGCCTGAGTTGAGTTTTGTCGAAAACCCTGACATCTTGGCCGCTGTTGCCAAATCGGCACGGGCGCAAAGTGGTGATTTGTTTTGCGTGGGCTTTGCAGCAGAAAGCCATGATTTGTTGGCGCAAGCTACAGCCAAAAGGTTGCGCAAAGATGTGCCCTTGTTGGTGGGCAATATTGGCCCTTCTACATTTGGACAAGATGACAACGCCTTGTTGCTGGTGGATGCCAAGGGTGCCAAAGAAATGCCACGTGACACCAAGACCCATCTGGCGCAAGACTTGGTGAAAGAAATTGCGAGTCGAATTCGCCAAAATCAATCCCACACTTAAGCCGATCTAAGCACTGACCTCCCTCTCAATTTGGATCTGACGACCATGAATGTTGACTTGAAAATTTTGGACGCGCGCATGTCAGATCAATTGCCTTCATACGCCACACCGGGCAGTGCGGGCCTCGATTTGCGTGCCTGTTTGGATGCCCCCATCACCCTGCAGCCCAATGCATGGCAGCTGATCTCCACCGGGTTGTCTGTGTACATCAAAGACCCAGGTTATGCCGCCATGCTATTGCCGCGATCTGGCTTAGGTCACAAGCACGGCATTGTGTTGGGTAATTTGGTGGGCTTGATTGACAGCGATTATCAGGGGCCACTCATGGTCAGTTGCTGGAATCGAAGCCAAGAGGCCTTCACCATTCAACCCATGGAACGGATTGCACAAATGGTCATCGTGCCTGTGGTGCAGGCCAAGTTCAATGTGGTCACAGAGTTTGATGCACCCAGTGAACGCGGTGAAGGTGGTTACGGATCAACTGGCAAGGGGTGAGACCCAAGGCCAACTTTTCAGTGAAGCAAACCGCCAGCCGAGCCAGGTGTGTCGCCTATTTCAATTTTGAAAAACCCAGTTCCGCAGGTGCCAGCTTCTTGCTCTTGGTCTGTGGCTAGGCGCACATGATTCACCTTGAGGCTAATGCGCAAAGCGATGCCTGACAAGGGGTGGTTGCCATCTAGCACCAAGTGGTCGGGATAAATTTCGGTGATGGTGTAAAGCACATTGCGCGGTGCATCGGGGTTGCAGCCTGCAGGCAATGCGTTGCCCTCTATGGTGAGGCCTTCTTCAATGTCTTTGGGGAAAAGTGCTCGGGGTTCTAAGAAAAGCAAGTTTTCGTCAAAATCACCAAATGCATCTTCGGGTTCGAGGTGCAAATCGACTTTGGCACCCTCAGCGTGCCCCTGAAGCGCCTCTTCAATTTTGGGTAGCAAATCATGGCCTCCCAAGTAGAAGGCAACCGGCACATCGAGCTCGTCTAAAACTGCGCCCAAAGTATCTTTAAGCGTCCAGGTCAGTTCGACCACACATTGAGAAGTAATATCCATCTGAGAATTGTCGCAGTTTTGAAATCGTTTTTGAATTGAATGTGATGCAAAAAAACACACCCTTGACCTTATTGGCGGGATTGACCCCCACCCAATTCATGAAACGCCATTGGCAGAAAAAACCACTGCTCATTCGGCAAGCCATCCCAGGCATGAAGCCTTTGATCGATCGCACGGCCTTGTTGGACATGGTTGAAAGCGAGGAGGTTGAGTCACGCTACATTGTTCGGAAAGGTGAGAAATGGACCATGAAAAAGGGCCCCATGAGCCGAAAAAGTTTGCCTTCCCTGAAAACGCCCAATTGGACGGTCCTCATCCAAGGGGT
>CAIODE010000208.1 GCA_903856875.1 uncultured Burkholderiales bacterium | reverse complement strand
CATCCAAATTTGGATCGGGCTGGGACCGAGGAGGGCCTTCCACACTGGCTGGTGAGCCTTCAGTGCAAAGTAGGAATGATTCGGCACTCGTAGTTGCAGAAGTATTTTCTACCAAGATCAAATTCAACTTATGCCAACGATTGTTTCGCAAAATTCCCTGGTCGTTCTAGGTCAACTTTATGCACTGACCAAACCTAGGGTGCTACAGCTCATTGTCTTTTGCGCGCTTATTGGTATGGTGATGGCGGTACCAGGAATACCAACTTTTAGCGAAATTCAGCATGCCATATTGGCTTGTGTAGGTATCTGGTTGGTTGCTGGAGCAGCCGCGGCCATCAACTGCTTGGTTGAAAAAGAAATAGATGCCAAGATGAAGAGAACTTCTTGGCGTCCTACTGCTCAAGGTCAAGTTGACGTCTTACTGACTTTGTATTTTTCCTTTGCGCTTTGTGCAGTTGGTTCGGCTATGCTGTATTTCTGGATCAACCCCCTCACTATGTGGCTTACCCTTGGTACTTTTTTGGGATACGCGGTTATTTACACATTGATCTTGAAGCCTCTCACGCCACAAAACATCGTGATTGGGGGCTCATCTGGTGCAATGCCACCGGTGCTGGGATGGGCTGCCATGACGGATCAGGTGGGACCCGAAGCGCTTTTGCTCTTTCTCATTATATTTTTGTGGACACCACCTCACTTCTGGGCGCTGGCACTTTACCGAATTGATGAATATAGGAAGTCGGGACTGCCTATGTTGCCTGTGACGCATGGCATTAACTTTACGTGCCTGCAAATTCTGCTGTACACCCTTATTTTGTTGGCTTCTTGTTTGATGCCGTTTGTTTATGGTATGAGTTCTTGGCTTTATCTCTTGGTTGCCCTGGCTTTGAGTCTGATTTTTGTGGGTCATGCATTCAAACTTTGGCGTGAATATACGGACGATCAGGCGCGCCAGACTTTCAAATTTTCTCTTGTGCATTTGAGCGTACTTTTTGCAGCCATGTTGGTCGATCATTATTTGTTTTGATTCGCATGGTTGTGGCCATCCCTTAGAATTAAAATGATTTGCAAGCAAAGAGAATTTGTTTGCAAAGTAGGGTGTTGAAAGCCAACGATTCAATGAATTGAACTGGAGTAAGCGGAATGGCCAAATTACATAATTTCAACTCGGGTGGCTATGCCTTTTTGGAAGGTGGTTTCCCCTACTCTCAAGCCGTCATCGCATTGTCCGGTTTTGCATTTCGTCGCATCCGGTTTGGAAGCGTTGTTCCAGTTGAACAAGGTTTTGAGTGGATTCGCAAGCACCTTCAGCAGATCAATCGGCCCTTAACGGCATTAGCAGCTTGCGAGCTGAGATCGCCTTGCGCTTTCACGATGGATGGTTTTAGAGGTTTCAATCAAAGTTATGTGAAAGTGCTCAGTGATTGGGGCCTGATTCAAAATGCGCTCAACCCTGTGGCGCGCAGCAATTTGGCGCCAGCTTTTTCGCCGCCAAAAGTTCCTGGTTTTTATGCTTTTACTTACACCGTACCTGAGACCTGTACAGATTCAGATTGGCTAATTGCAGGCAGCGGTGAGTGGCCAGAACACTTGACTTTTCCTGAGGGTATTGTGGCCCGAGGTGATATCAGTCCTAAGGGAATGGAGCGCAAAGTTCGTTATGTGGTTCAAACCATGCAAGAGCGCGCACAGGGCCTGCAAGCGCAGTGGTCTCGATTAACAGCCGCGCAAATTTACACGGTGCATGACTTTTCGGCTTTGATTCCATCTGTGTTTAATTCTGCAGGTATGCTTGGCCCTGGTTTGTCATGGCACATTTGCAACCCACCCATTCAAGAGTTGGAGTTTGAAATGGACGCTCGCAGTGTGCAACACGAACGTGTTGTGCACATTTAGGTTTTGCGTTCCATCCAAGAGCCCAAGATCCCCTTGGGCATGCGGATGATGAAAAACACCAGCAAGGCTCCGTAGATCAACAAGTCGAGGCCATGAATTTGGTTGCCAATCAAGATTCGCAATACTTCTTGGAGTGCCAGCAAAAATACAGCGCCGAAGGTGGGGCCTAGCATGACAAACATTCCGCCAGCAATCACACCAAACACCATTTGCAAGGATATTGCAATGCCCGAGACGGTATCGGGGTTCACATAGGCTTGGTATTGCGCATACATAACGCCGCCAAAGCAAGTCATGGCTGCCGAGAGAACGGTAATTTTCAATTTGGTTTGAGTCACATTGATACCAATGGATGCAGCAGCATCCTCATCTTCGCTTATGGCTTGCAGAGCATCGCGCAACATGCTTTGGTCTACTTTGCGCCAGACCCACAACGAGAAAAGCCAGCAAGCCAAAACGATATAGAACCAAACCACACGGTTTGAAAATTGAAATGACCACAAAGATGCAGTGGCCTCATTGGGTAAGCCCGGTTTGGGTGTCAAGCCCAATGACCCTCCTGTCACTTCTCGCGTAGCCACAATGACCAAACGTACCACTTCGGCCAATGCCAAAGTGACCAGTGCAAAATAGTGGCCTACAATTTTGAACCTAAAACAGGGGTAACCAATCACCAAGGCCAGCACCACCGTCACACTCAAAGCCAGCAGGGCGCCTGCCAGTGGTGGCACGCCATATTGATTCCACAATAAGACCACGCTGTATGCGCCAATGCCCAAGAAGGCGCCGTGCCCTAGGCTCACCAAACCAAGTCGCCCCATCAAGGCCCAACTGGTGTAGATAAAGCCCATCAGCAATGCCATGATGATCAAGTGCAAGGGGTAAGAACCCAAGCCAAGCCAAGGCGCAAGCATCAAAGCTGCGATCAATGCGCCAAATTTAAGCGAGGAAGAGAGATGCGGCATGCTTTAGCGCCTGCGAAACAAAATACCTTCAGGGCGGATGAACATCATGGCAATAAAGAACACAAATGCCATCACATACCCCCATTCAATAGCGTAGACATAGCCTCCAACAGAAATTAACTGCGCAAAAATAAAAGCCGCTACGAATCCACCCAACAAATTGCCTAAGCCCCCCATGACGCAAACCAAAAATGTGATGGGGCCAAACGACAAACCAATGGCGGGGTGAATGTCGTATTGCAGCACCAGCAAACAAGCGGCCAACCCAGCCAACGCGCCGCCCATGGCCGAGGTGATTAAATAAATGCGCTCCGGGTTTACGCCCATCAAAGGCATGATGCTGCGGTCTTGGCTGATGGCTCTAATGGCGGTGCCGGCGAAAGTTCGATTCAAGAACAAATAGGTGGCGGCAATGGCCACCATGGCCACACCAAATGCAATTAAGCGTGCCATCGACAAGCTGATATCACCCACCATCAAACTGGGAAGTCGCACGCCCAAGTTTTTGAAATCAATGCCAAAGATCACGGTGGCCAAGGCTTGTAGAAAAAACAAAACGCCGCCCGTCACCAGCAATTGATTGATAGGTTCAGCCGACAAAACGGGCCGGATGATGAACCAGTGCATGGCCATACCCAATGCAGCCACGCCCACAATGCCCAAGATGAAAGCCAAAGCCAAGGGCAGCCCTAAGCTGGTGTGTGACCAATAAATGGCGTACATGCCGACCATCATCAACTCGGCGTAGGAAATCCAAACTACATCAATCACACCAAAGATCAGATTCAAGCCCAAGGACAAAAGCGCCAACAAGCCTCCGAGCAGCAGTCCATTGAGAACCGCTTCGAGTAAAAATATGTCAAAAAATTCCATCACACCCCCAGATAAGCTTTTTGAACTTCATCGCTGGCCAACAATTCAGCGGCAGTTCCAGAAGTGCGAATTTTTCCAATTTCAAGTAAGTAAGCGCGGTCAACCACTTTGAGGACTTGTTGGATGTTTTGCTCGACAATTAAAACGGT
>CAIODE010000207.1 GCA_903856875.1 uncultured Burkholderiales bacterium | reverse complement strand
GCCGCATGGTGCATTGCCAAGTACGAGTTCAAAGGCAAATCGGTACTCACCACCTTGGTGGACTTGCCGTTCTCGGTATCACCTGTGGTGGCTGGCTTGGTGTATGTGTTGATGTTTGGCGCCCAAGGCTGGTTTGGTCCTTGGCTGCAAGAACACGATGTCAAAGTTATTTTTGCAGTGCCTGGCATTGTGTTGGCCACTGTCTTTGTCACGTTTCCTTTCATTGCACGCGAACTCATTCCGCTCATGCAAGCGCAGGGCAATGAAGAAGAGCAGGCCGCCATTGTGTTGGGCGCTACAGGCTGGCAAACCTTTTGGTATGTCACGTTGCCCAACATCAAGTGGGGTTTGATCTACGGCGTTATTTTGTGCAACGCGCGCGCCATGGGTGAGTTTGGTGCGGTGTCGGTGGTGTCAGGCCATATTCGCGGTCAAACCAACACCATGCCTTTGCACGTTGAAATTTTGTACAACGAATACCAATCGGTGGCCGCCTTCGCGGTGGCGTCTTTGTTGGCCTTGCTGGCGCTGGTCACTTTGGTGATCAAGTCGGTGGCCGAATGGCGTCATGAACGCGAGATGAAAGCCATTGGCAATTTACCTCCAGAAAATATCAAGGCAGCGCCTTTAGATCTGTCATTGAAAGCCGCATCATGAGCATTGAAATAAGAAACGTTCACAAACAGTTTGGCGATTTTCACGCACTGCGAAATGTCAGTCTCGACATTGATTCGGGTGAGTTGGTGGCTTTGCTCGGCCCCTCAGGCTGCGGCAAAACCACTTTGCTGCGCATCATTGCTGGCTTGGAAACTGCCGACACCGGCACCATCTCTTTCAGTGGCGAAGACACCACCCATGTGCATGTGCGCGAGCGCCAAGTGGGTTTTGTGTTCCAGCATTACGCCTTGTTTCGTCATATGACCGTGTTTGAAAACGTGGCATTTGGCCTGCGCATGAAGCCGCGCAACCAGCGTCCAACAGAAACAGTCATCAAGCAAAAAGTGCACGACCTGTTGAATCTGGTGCAACTCGATTGGCTGGCCGATCGCTATCCTTCGCAACTCTCGGGTGGTCAACGTCAGCGCATTGCCTTGGCACGCGCATTGGCCGTTGAGCCTAAAGTGTTGTTGCTCGATGAACCTTTTGGCGCGCTAGATGCCAAAGTTCGCAAAGAGTTGCGACGTTGGTTGCGCCGCTTACACGACGATTTGCATGTCACGAGCATTTTTGTCACGCACGACCAAGAAGAAGCCTTGGAAGTAGCCGACCGCGTAGTTCTGATGAACAGCGGCCGTGTGGAGCAAATTGGTTCACCGCAACAAGTGTGGGATCATCCCGCCAGTCCCTTTGTGTATGGCTTCTTGGGTGATGTGAACTTGTTCCATGGCCGCGCTCACGAAGGCGAAATGCTGATCGGTGGCGACAATGCCGTCAGCCTGAACAGTCCCGAACACCAAAATGTTCAAGACAGCAAAGCCTTCGCTTATGTGCGTCCTCACGATATCGAAGTGAAGCGCTACACCTCAGG
>CAIODE010000206.1 GCA_903856875.1 uncultured Burkholderiales bacterium | reverse complement strand
GCATTGACTTGCTCGACACATTCTTTGATCAGTGCATAGACTTCGGGTTTTTGTGACAGGTCGGTGTAGCCGGCGTAAGGCAAGTTGCGGCGCTCGGCACAGTTGCCCACGGCATCAAAGTCGATGTTGATCATGACGCAGACTTTTTCGCGCTGGTCGCCATAGGCCACCACTTCCTTGATGTGCGGAAAGAACTTGAGTTTGTTTTCAACGTACTTAGGCGCAAACATGGCGCCATTGTTGCCACCGCCTTTGATGCGGCCCACGTCTTTCACGCGGTCAATGATTTTCAAATGGCCATGGCTGTCTATGAAGCCCGCATCGCTGGTGTGGTACCAACCGTCGGCTGTCAAAACTTCTGCGGTGGCTTCTGGGTTTTTGTAATAGCCTTTAAGCAAGCCAGGCGACTTGACCATGATCTCGCCGTTGTCGGCCACTTTGATTTCAACACCGCGGCAAGGTACGCCCACAGTGTCTGCGCGGGCTTGGTTGTCGGGCTGCAAGCATACAAACACTGCGGTCTCAGTAGAGCCATAAAGTTGTTTCAAGTTCACACCGATGGAGCGAAAGAAGGTGAACAAATCGGGACCAATGGCTTCACCCGCGGTGTAGGCCACGCGCACACGGCTAAAGCCAAGGTTGTTGCGCAATGGGGCAAAGACAAAGAAGTTGCCTAAGGCGTACATGAAGCTGTTGAACAAACCAATGGACTCACCATCCATGCGCTTGGGGCCGACTTGTTTGGCCAAGCTCATGAAGTATTTGTAAATGCTGCGCTTGATGCTGCTGGCGTCTTCCATGCGAATGCTCACGCTGGTGAGCATGCCTTCAAACACGCGAGGGGGTGCGAAGTAATAGGTGGGGCCAATTTCTTTCAAGTCGATGGTGACAGTGGCCATCGACTCAGGGCAATTGACCACATAACCTGCGACCAACCACTGCGCGTAGCTGAAAATATTTTGACCAATCCAAGCGGGCGGCAAATAGGCCAACACATCTTCATTGGCGGTGAGCTGATCGAACTCTGCGCCAGCTTGTGCGCGGTCGATCAAGGTGCCGTGGGTGTGCACCACCCCTTTGGGGTTGCCCGTGGTGCCTGATGTGAAAAACATGGCGGCCACATCTTCTTTGAAGCCCAAGGCCACTTGTTCTTTGTAAAAATGGGGGTGCTGCTTTGCGAAAGCTTCACCCGCTGACAACAACTCGTCTAGCGAGCCTAGCCCAGGCTCGTCGTATTTGCGCAAGCCCCGGGGATTGTCAAAAATAATGTGCTCAAGTGCCGTGTAGGTCTCACGCACTTCCAACATTTTGTCGACCTGCTCTTGGTCTTCTACCACGCACAAACGCACTTCGGCGTTGGTCATGGGGAACACGCATTCGGCCGCTGCGGCGTCTTGGTACAAGGGAACAGGAATGGCGCCCAAAGATTGCGCGGCCAGCATCGTGGCATACAAACGGGGGCGGTTGGAACCCACCACCACCATGTGCTCACCGCGCTTCAATCCCACTTGATGAAGGCCACATGCCATGTTCGCCACCATGTCTGCCATGTCGTGCCAACTGATGGTTTGCCAAATGCCATATTCTTTCTCACGCATGGCTGGCCCCTGGGGGCGAACAGCAGCGTGCTTTAAAAGCAATTGTGGAAAGGTCGTTTGCATGCGGGTCCTGAGGCTTGTGAATGACTTGAGCTGAATGCTAAACTTCGATTGGACGTCAAGTTGTCATTTCGACGACAATTGAGGGATCGACCCACTGGGATTTTCCCTAGGATTTTCAAGGTCTTACAGCAAGTTGACATGAAACCTGACCTACATCAAAGAAGGCGTCCTCCAACAGAAGAGGAATTGAGCAATATTCCTTGGCTGACTTTGCTGTTGCCTAAGGAACGCGAGCGCGCCATCAATGCCCTGCGGGTCGGTGATGCAGAGAAAGGTGACTTTGTGTGCCGCGTGGGGCGCCCCGCCACTTACTGGTTTGGCAATGTGTCGGGCCTTCTCAAAATGAGCACCGACAACATCGACGGTCAAACTATGACCTTCACAGGTGTGCCGCCAGGTGGCTGGTTTGGTGAAGGCACGGCCTTGAAACGCGAGGCCTACCGCTACAACATTCAAGCTCTCAGGGCCAGCGTGGTGGCGGGAGTGCCCCTTGAGACTTTTCATTGGCTGATTGACAACTCGCTGGGTTTTAACCGATTTGTGATGAACCAGTTGAATGAGCGCTTGGCTCAGTTCATAGCGGCCAGGGAGTTTGACCGATTGAGCAACCCTGATTTGCGCGTTGCCCGCAATTTGGCGGCACTCTTCAATCCGGTGCTTTTTTCAGGGGTGGGCGATTTGCTGCGCATTACCCAACAAGAGCTTGCTTATTTGGTGGGGCTTTCCAGACAGCGCGTGAATGAAGCCATGATTCACCTGCAGGAAGAAGAACTCATAAGGGTTGAATATGGCGGCGTTCGAATTTTGAATTTGCACGGCCTTCGAACCCGCATGATTGACCGCAGAAACAGGGACAATCGGTCCAAAGAAAACGTTTTATGAATCAGCCTCCTTCAAAGCCAGCGTTTGCTCGCGCGCCACGACCTGCCAACGCGGTCTCAAGCGCACACCCCAGTGCTTCTGGCGCCACCACCGTCCGCTTGAACAAACGCATGGCCGAGTTGGGACTTTGCTCACGCCGCGAAGCCGACGCTTGGATTGATCAAGGTTGGGTGAGGGTCAATGGCCAAGTGGCCGAGATGGGCATGCAAGTGGGCTCCACCGATCGCATCACGGTAGAACGTGAAGCCCAAGCTCAACAAGAACAACAAGTGACGGTGCTGCTGCACAAGCCCATGGGCTACGTGAGTGGTCAAGCTGAAGACGGGCACGAGCCTGCCATGGTCTTGTTTCAAGCGCGCAATCAATGGACGGGCGACACCACCCGCATTCGCTTTAGCCCAGCGCAATTCAAAGGCCTTGCGCCTGCGGGTCGCTTGGACATTGACTCTGTGGGGCTGCTGGTCATGACGCAAGATGGCCGTGTGGCGCGCCAACTCATTGGCGAAGACGCCGACATGGAGAAAGAATATTTGGTGCGCGTTACTTTTCCGGGGCCGAATGGCGATGTTGCGGTCAATGTGCAAGCGCATTTTCCGGCGGCACAAATGCAAAGGCTGCGTCACGGCCTGAGCTTGGATGGCAAGCCTTTGAAGCCGGCGCAAGTGGAATGGCAAAACCCAGAACAACTTCGCTTTGTACTGAAAGAAGGCAAGAAGCGCCAGATTCGACGCATGTGCGAGCAAGTGGGCTTGAAGGTGGTGGGGCTCAAGCGCATTCGCATGGGCCGCATCAGCCTGGGTGCTTTGCCGGTGGGGCAGTGGCGGTATTTAGGGTCGAAAGAAACTTTTTAAGCCCAGCCTTTGAATTTTCATCAAGGTTTAAACAGGCTGTGCTAAACCACAAAAATCAATGAAATCTTGTACCTAGGAAAAAAATGACATTCTCGTTTTTCGCAAAAAAATTAAATGCATTCAGCGCCCTCTTTTTAGGTGCAATCTTTTTTTCTTCGGCACAAGCTGCCACCGTCAATGCCATTTGCAGCACCGACCAAAGCTGGTGTGAGATGGCAGCACAAGCCTTCACCAAGGCCACGGGCGTCACCGTGTTGCAAACTCGAAAAGCCACTGGCGAAGCACTGGCTCAAATTAGAGCTGAGGCGGCCAACCCCAAGACAGACATTTGGTGGGGCGGCACAGGCGATCCATTTTTACAAGCGGCTGAAATTGGCCTGCTCGCCCCCTATCGCCCCGCATACATCAACGACCTCTATGGTTGGAGCGTGCGTCAATACGCCATGAGTGAAAACAAGGTGGGGGGTTTCTACACCAGTGCCATTGGCTTTGGTTGGAACACCGAATTGCTGAAGAAGAAAAACCTGCCTGCCCCTAAATGCTGGGCAGATTTGATCAAGCCGATTTACAAAGGCGAGATTGAGATTTCGCATCCCGCATCCAGCGGCACGGCCTACACCATCTTGGCAGGCTTGGTGCAGTTGATGGGCGAGGAAGCGGCCTTCGATTACATGAAAAAGCTCAACCTGAATGTGACGCAATACACACGCAGCGGAACAGCCCAGGCGCCCAATGTGGCCAAAGGTGAGGTGGCTGTGGGCGTGAGTTTTATGTTCGGCTTTGACCTTTG
>CAIODE010000205.1 GCA_903856875.1 uncultured Burkholderiales bacterium | reverse complement strand
AGGTCTTGACGGAGTTCATGAACAAAGTCATGAGCAACACCTCACATTGAGATTTTTTTGATGTCTTCCAAAACCCATTTGTTTAATAATTTCAAAATGCTTTGGGCAAGTCTTTGCTTGGGCGCTTTTTTAATGTCGCCTGTTTTAGCGCAAAACTTTCCCAGCAAAACTGTTCGAATCATTGAACCTGCAGGGCCAGGCAGTGCCGTTGATGTCTTTGCCAGAAAGCTAACGCCTGGCTTGGCACAACGTTGGGGACAAAGCGTTGTGGTTGAAAACCGCCCGGGTGCCAACAGCGCCATTGGTGCGCGCGAAGCCGCAAGGTCCCCCGCCGATGGCCACACCTTGTTCCACGCCAACATCAACAACTCATTGAACGATTTATTGACCAATGACCCTTGCTGCCGACTCAATGAATCGCTCATTGCCATTACCAAATTAACCAGCACACCCTTGGTCTTGGTGGTTCATCCTGGCCTAGGTGCCAAATCACTCAAAGAGTATTTGGCACTCGGCAAAAACCAACCTCAAAGCCTGACCTTTGCCTCAGGTGGTTCTGGCTCTATCACGCAATTGGTGGGCACCAAGGTCAACCTGCTCACGGGCATTCAAGCGCGCGAAATTCCTTACAAAGCCATTGGTGCAGAACTGCCAGATTTAATCGCAGGCCATGTGGGCGCCGCCTATTTAGCACCCGTGGTGGTGGCTCAACACATTCGCTCGGGCAAACTCATTGCCTTGGGTGTGGCAGGTGCAAAGCGCATCCCTATTTTGCCGGACGTGCCTACATTGGCGGAAGCTGGCTTGCCCAATGTGGAGGCTTCGGGTTGGAACGGCTTGTTTGTGCCCGCTGGCACGCCCAAGGCTGTCATTCAACGCATTCAAAGCGATGTGGCTGCCATCATGAACTCCCCTGACTTTAGGGCCGACGCTCAAAGTCTTGGCTACGAGCTTGGCGGCGAAGGCGCTGAAGAGTTTTCAGCCTACATCAAATCTGAGTTGCAGCGATGGGGTCAAGTGATCAAAGACGGCAACATCAAAGCCGAATAAATTCAGTCAACATTTGTCAAAAAGGGAAATCGATGATTCGCAAATTACTCGCCCTCTGTGCAGCTTCGCTTCTAGCGGGCATGTCTGGCCAAGCCTTGGCTCAAGCCTATCCCAACAAGCCCATCAGAATCATTGTGCCTGCAGGGCCCGGTGACAGCTGCGATATTTTGACGCGCCTCGTTGCGCCCAAACTCACTGAGCGTTTGGGTCAGCCCATTGTGGTTGACAACCGCGCCGGCTCTGCTGGGCAGTTGGGTTTAACGCTTTTGAAACAATCAGCTCCCGATGGCTACACCCTGGGCTGCGGCCAGGGCGGCAACATGGTCATCGTGCCCCTTGCTTACGCCAAAGTGGCCTACGACTCTCGCAAAGACTTCACGCCCATGGCCATGATGGCCTCCAACTTTGTGGCTTTGGTGGTCAGCCCCAAAACACCCTTCAAAACCGTGAAGGAGTTGATCGATTACGGCAAGGCCAATCCGGGCAAGCTTACCTTTGGCACCAACGGTGAAGGCGCATTTTTGCATTTCGCCACCGAACAATTGCGCATGATGGCTGGCTTTGATTACATGCATGTGCCCTACCGCGACATGAACGCGGTGTTTACTCAAATGTTGGGCGGTGACATTGATGCCTCCATCGGCTCCTTCGTTTCCGTTCAACCTTTGGCCGATTCGGGCAAGATGCGCTTGTTAGGCATTGCACGCGCCACACGCTCACCCGACTATCCCAATGTACCCACCATTGCTGAAACGGTGCCAGGCTATACCTCCGGCGGTTGGTTCGGCATCATTGGTCCTGCAGGCGTACCTAAAGAAATTGTGGCACTGCTCAACAAAGAAATTAACTGGGCTTTGCAGCAGCCCGATGTTCGCGACCGCATGAAAAAACTAGGCCTTGAAATTCACACAGAGCCACCTGAGTTTTTTACCGAACTCATGCGCAAAGATTTTGAAAACTGGGGCAAGGTTGTCAAAGGCATGGGCTTCAAGCCTTTGTAGGCTTCAAGCCTTTGTAAGTCTTAGCGTCTCAAAAACTCATTCCAGAAAAGATTGCACCTGATTCAGCAGCAATTCAGGTGCTTCTTCTGGAATGTAATGGCCACATGGCAAGGCTTGTCCTTTGACATTCACAGCCAATTTAGACCATTCCTTTAATGGTTCAAAACATTGATTGACTACACCCTGCTCGCCCCAAAGCACCAACAAGGGTTGCTGTAAGAAATTCTTTTTGTCGATTTCCAATTGATCATGAACCAAATCAATGGTGGCTGAAGCTCGGTAGTCTTCGCAGAGGCCATGCGCAGTGCCTGGCACTTCAAGACAACGCACATACTCAGCCAGCGCTCTAGGATCAAAGGGCGCCAAGCCTGCACTTCGCCTGCCCAAAACATCTCGGACATAAGCCGCTGGGTCTGCCTCAATCAACCGTTCAGGCAAAGGCGCTGGCTGAATGAGAAAGAACCAATGCCAATAGGAACGCGCAAATTGGTTGGACGTTTTTTCATACATGGCCAAGGTGGGTGCAATGTCTAGCAACACCAAACGCTTCACAGCCTTTGGATGGTCCAAGGCCAAGCGGTGGGCCACTCTGGCGCCACGATCGTGCGCCAACACATCAAATTCCGCAAACCCAAAATGGCGCATGACCTCTATTTGATCCAAAGCCATGACTCGCTTTGAATAATTCAAATGATCGTGGGAGCCTTGCGGCTTAGATGAATCGCCATAACCTCGAAGGTCGGTCATGACCACGGTATGAGACTTGGCAAGTTGCTGGGCCACCCGATGCCAAATGGCGTGGGTTTGAGGGTGACCATGAAGCAAAAGCAAAGGCCTGCCAGAGCCGCCTTTGCGCGCCATGATCTTCACACCATTGACTTCGATCAACTCAGATTCGAAGTTTGGAAATAGTGGGTTCATTGGTAGTCAATTTTCAATGAAAATCCGGCGTCTTTCATAGAGTTCAACAATTGCGTTTCTTGCGAAGCAGTCAATGAAACCAAGGGCGGCCGAACTATTTTCCAATCTTGTTTGCCCGTGGTGTAGGCCACCGCTGTTTTCATGGCCGGAATCATGGGCAAAGCAGAAAACAAGGAGCGCACCAAATCAAGGCGCTGCTGCTGAGCATCTGCATCCGAATCGGTCCAATGGGCACACAGCGAAGAAATGGCAGCAGGATTGACGTTGGCCGTGGCGCTGATGCACCCTGCGCCGCCTGCGCGCATGGTGCGCATCAAGAAGTTTTCACTGCCGGCAAACACTGAAAAACCTCTGGCCGAAAAGCGCTCAATCATGGAGGCGGTGTTGGACCACTGCCCGCCGCTGTCTTTGGAACCCGCAATGACGGGGCCATATTTGTTAAGCAATTTTTCAATGAGTTCCATTGAAAAGCCAATTTGTGAAACGGGGGGAATGTGGTACAGGTACACACGCAAACTGCTGTCGCCTACCCGCTCAATGAGTTCGCTGAAAAAGGCGTACAAGCCATCGTCGCTCACGCCCTTGTAATAAAAAGGTGGCAACACCAGCACATCTTTGACGCCGGCCCTTAAACAGGCCTGGGTGAGACTGACCACATCGGGCAGCGCGCAACCCCCTGTGCCGGGCATCATGCGGTGGGGGTCAATGCCTTGAGCGACCAGGTATTGCACCAAATCGGCGCGCTCGCCGGCAGACAAAGAATTGCCTTCTGAGTTGGTGCCAAAAACCGCCAAACCCACGTTGCAATTCAAAAGCCATTGGCACTGGGCGGTTAAGAGTTCTTTGTGAACCGATAAATCAGGCCGAAAAGGCGTGAGAACTGGGGAAAGAACGCCCTTCATCGCTAGGCTGGCAGAGCCCGTACCGCTGGCTTGAGTTTTTGCTGTTGTCATGGTGAGATTCCTTCACGTTTTTCTATGAACTAAGTCACTTTAAAGAGGCTAACCCATCTTAAGTCAGCTCAAATAAGGGCATACCCCTCTTGATAAGCTTGTGGCCAACTGCAATGCTAGAGGATGACATCCATTTTCAAGGGAAACACATGAAACTCGTTCAATTAATCTGTTCATTCACATTGCTGGCCAGCTCTAGTTTAATGGCACAAAATATCTCCATTGCGACAGGCGGCACCGGCGGTGTGTACTACCCCATGGGCGGCGGCTTGGCCAATGTACTGTCCAAGCACATTCCTGGCATGCAAGCCACCGCAGAAGTCACTGGTGGTTCTGTCGACAATTTGAACCTCATTGGCAGTGGCAAGCCGTATGTGGCTTTTTCCATGGTCGACGCGGCCTTAGATGCCGCCAAGGGCCAAGAGAAGTTCAAGGGCCGCAAAGTCGATGTGAAAACCTTGTTGGTGCTCTACCCCAACCGCATGCACGTGGTAACCACCGAATCTACTGGCATCAAAACCATGGCCGACTTGAAGGGCAAACGCATTTCTGCAGGCAGCGCCGGTAGCGCCACAGAGGTGATGGCTTTCCGCCTCATGGAAGCCGCTGGCATTGATCCCATGAAAGACGTGAACCGCGAACGCTTGGGTGTGGCTGAATCGGCCAATGCCTTGAAGGACAAAAAAATTGACGCCTTCTTTTGGGTGGGCGGACTGCCCACAGCTGCCGTCACAGACTTGGCCAGCACCCCAGGCACCAAAATTCGCATGATTGACCATGCAGACGCAGTGGCCGCCATGAACAAAAAATGGGGCAACTTGTACTACGCAGATGTCATTCCACAAAGCACCTACTCTGGCATGGGCGCCGACAACAAAATGGCTTCTGTGGCCAACATCCTCATTGCCAACGCCAACATGCCCGATGACCAAGCCTACAAAATTGTGAAGGCCATTTTTGACCATCAAAAAGATTTGATTGCGGTTCACCAAGAGTATGTGAACGTGAAGATTGGCTCACAGAAAAATGCAGCCACTTCAGTGCCTTTCCATCCTGGCGCAGAAAAGTACATCAAAGAAAAAGGTGGAAAGCTTGACTGATCCGTCTACTGACTCCCTCGACGCCGAAACAAGGCAGCGCGTCGAGGACCTGATCAAAGAAGAAGAAGGCGACGCCAATCAGTACAAAGGATTTTTGGGGGTGGCCCTCACGGTGGTGGCCGTCTTCATGTCCTTGTTTCACTTGTATGCGGCTTACGCCATTGTGCCCGCGCACATCTTGCGCACCACCCATGTCACCATGGTCTTGGTCTTTATCTTTTTAACCTTCCCCATTGCGGCTCGCTTTAAAAACAGACTGATGGCATGGGACGTTGGCTTTGCCTTGTTGGCAGTTGCCACGCTGGTCTATGCAGTCATGGGCGGCGATGATTTTGCAGACCGCAACACATTCCCCATGACCATTGACATTGTCTTTGGCAGCATTTTAATTTTGCTCATCTTGGAAGCGCTGCGCAGAACCAACGGCTGGGTGCTGCTCAGTGTCACGGCTTCTTTTTTACTTTACGCCTTGTTTGGCAATTATTTGCCCGCACCTTGGACGCACAAAGGTTACGAGCTTTCGCGCTTGGTCGGGTTCATGTACATGACCTTAGAAGGCATCTTTGGCACAGCCATTGATGTTTCGTCCACGCTCATTATTTTGTTCACGATCTTTGGTGCATTTTTGCAGTTCAGTGGTGCTGGCAAGTTCTTCATCGACTTCTCGTTTTCTATCATGGGCGGCAAAACGTCCAATGTGGGCAAGACGGTGGTGCTGTCGTCATTTTTGCTGGGCGGCCCATCCGGCTCGGGTGTGGCCACCACGGTCACGGTAGGCGCTGTGGCGCACAACATGCTGGCCAAAGCGGGTTATGAAAAAAATGCAGCCGGCGGTTTGTTGGCAGCAGGCGGCTTGGGTGCCATCATTTCTCCGCCTGTCTTAGGTGCCGCAGCATTCCTGATTGCAGAGTTTTTAAAGATCTCTTACCTTGATGTGTTGCTCATGGCCACCGTGCCGACCTTCTTGTTCTATTTGGGCTTGTACGTCATGGTCACCATTGACGCTCGCAAATACAACATGAGCGAGCAAAAAATTGAGAGCATCGAAAGCGCGTGGGTTTTAACCAAACGCTATTGGTTCCATTTCTTCTCGCT